>NZ_FITM01000162.1 GCF_900047545.1 Candidatus Synechococcus spongiarum | reverse complement strand
TCCCTTGCCAGGCAACTTGGCCATGGCCACCTTGTTTGGCCCAACAACTTCGCCACGGGTCTACGGGTTGCCGCCAGGAGTGGATTTCCCCGAGGTGCTGCTGGCGGGGCTCAGGGAGCGCCTCCACGGCCAACCACCCGAAGCCTTGGCCCGGATTCACTTGGTGGTGAACAGCCGGCGCATGAAACGACGACTGGGGCAACTCCTCCACAGTGCCACCCCTTGCCTGCTGCCCGCCATTGACCTGGTGGCCACCTACCACGGCAACGCGCCCCAGGCCCTGATGCTGCCCCCCGCAATTCCTTCCCTGCGGCGCCAGTTGCAGTTGGGTCAACTCATTGGCAAGCTGCTGGAGCAGCAGCCGGATCTGGCGCCCCGCACCTGCCGCTATCCCCTGGCCAAAAGCCTGGCCCGCCTCATGGACGAACTCCAGGACGAGGGTATTGATCCCCAGTTGATCCGGGAGTTGGACGTGGGGGAACTCTCGGGCCACTGGCAGCGCTCCCAGGCGTTCCTCAGTCTTGTGCAGGAGTATCTCCAAGCCATCGGCGGCCTGGATGCCCGGGCGCGACAGCGCCGGGTGATCGAGGGATTGGTTAGCCACTGGCGGCGCCATCCCCCCAGCCACCCGGTGATTGTGGCAGGCTCCACTGGCTCCAGAGGCAGCACCCGGTTGCTGATGGAGGCGGTTGCTCGCCTGAGTCAGGGGGCGCTGGTGTTGCCGGGATTTGATTTTGATTTGCCCACGGCGGTGTGGTCCCGGCTGGAGCAGAGCCCGTCCTCGCCAACCCATCCCCTGGAAGACCACCCCCAGCAGCGGTTTTGTCAACTGCTGCAAGTCCTGCGGATGGACCCCCAGGCCGTGCAGCCCTGGACAAAAGCCCAGCCCGCCGCCCCGGCCCGCAACCGCCTAGTGTCGTTGGCGTTGCGTCCGGCGCCGGTGACGGATGCCTGGCTGGAAGAGGGGCCGTCCCTGGGGATCCTGGATACAGCCACGGAGGGATTGACCCTGCTGGAGGCCCCCGGGTTGCGCCAGGAGGCCCTCGCCATCACCCTGCGGCTGCGCCAGGCCCTGGAGGACGGCCACAAGGCCGCCCTGATGACGCCGGATCGTCGCCTGGCCCGCCATGTGGGCGCGGCATTGGACCGATGGAAGATCGTTGCCGACGACAGCGCGGGCTTGCCGTTGCAACTGTCCCCACCAGGGCGTTTCCTGCTGCAGGTGGCGCAACTCATGACCCAGCCCCTCACCACAAGTAGTCTGCTGAGCCTGCTCCAGCATCCCCTGTGCCACAGCGGGGCGGTCCGAACCATCCATCTGCGCCACAGCCGGGCACTGGAACTCTGGTTGCGCAAGAACACCCACGTCTTCCCCAAGGCAAGCGTGCTGCAAGCCTTCAGCCGGAGGCAGCAGCAACACACCACTGCAACATCCACCACACCAACAGAGACTACCTGGATCCACTGGCTGAACAGCTGTCTGTCGGAACCGCTGCAGGGGGAACAGCCCCTGGGCAATTGGGTCCGGCGGCTGCAAGACCTGTCGTTACGGCTGGTGGCCGGTTGCGAAGCCCATGGGCCGGACCACGCGGACAGTCCCCTCTGGCAGCAGGAGGCTGGCAGGACGGCCCAGAAGGTGGTGGTGGCGTTGGCGCAGGAGGCCCCGGAGGGGGGCGCTATGGATGCCCTAGCCTTTGGGGAGCTGTTGCAGAACCTGTTGTCTGCGGAAGCGGTGCGCAGCCCGGAGCCTGAGACCGGCACGGTGGTGATCTGGAGCCCTTGGGAGGCCCGTTCCCATGATGCCCAACTACTCATCCTCGGTGGCCTCAACGAAGGCTGTTGGCCGGAGGCCACGGCGCCGGATCCATGGCTCAACCGCCGCATGCGGCGCCAGGCGGGGCTGCCACTGCCCGAACACCTGCTGGGACTGGCCGCCCACGACCTGCAACAGGCCGTTGCCGCACCCCAGGTGTGGCTGAGCCGCTCCACCCGCTCCAATGACGGGGAGACGGTGCCCTGCCGCTGGCTGAATCGCCTCACCAACCTGCTCCACGGCCTGCCGGAACAGGGTGGTCGCCGCTGCCTGGAGGCCATGACCCAGCGGGGGCAACAGTGGCTGGATTGGGCCATGGCGCTGGAGAAGCCTTCGCCAGAGCAGCCTGCCGTGCGCCCCTGCCCGTCCCCGCCGGTGGCGGCCCGCCCGCGCAAGCTTTCCGTCACGGAGATTCGCACCCTGGTGAAGGACCCCTACAGCGTTTACGCCAAGCGTGTGTTGCGCCTAGTTCCCCTCAATCCCCTTGAGCAGGGGCCTGACGCCCTGTTGCGGGGCGTGGCCATCCACCGGGTGATGGAGAATTTTCTCCGCGCCATCCAGGGGGACCCCACGGCACTGGCTTCCCAGCAGCGCCCCCGGACCCGCCGTCGGTTCCTGCAAATTGCCGAGGACACCCTCAAGGCAACCGTGCCGTGGCCGGCGGTCCAGCAGCTCTGGTTGGCCCGCCTGGATGGCCTGGCGGACTGGTTTCTCAACACGGAGGTGGAACGCCAGCGGCAGGGGCGGCCCTTCGCCTTTGAAGTCAAGGGTGAGGCGCCCTTGGATTTACACCTGGACGACGGACGATCATTCCAGTTTGTGCTGAGCGCCACGGCGGATCGCATTGACAAAACCTCCGACGGCTGGTTGGTGTATGACTACAAAACCGGCACCATTCCCAGCAAAAACGAACAAGAGAAGTGGGACAAGCAACTGCTGCTGGAGATGGTCATGGTGGAGAAGGGCGCCTTCGAGGGCATCAGCCCTGGCCCTGCCCAGGGAGGAGTCTTCATTGGGCTGGGCAGCAACCCCGATCAAAAGACCGCCGTTCAGGAAAGCCGTGGGCAGACCCTGGCGGAGTTGGAGACTTTGTTGTGCGCCTATATGAATCCCACAACAACCGGTTACCAGTCCCGCCGCCTGCTGTGCAAGGAGGCCCCTGGCCCCTACGACCACCTTGCCCGCTTCGGCGAATGGGACAGTGCCACAAAAGCCCACTGCCAGCCCATGACATGAAGTCGCATCCCGCCACTGCCCGCCAGGTGCAGGCCTCCCAACCCGCCCGCTCCACCTGGCTGGCCGCCAATGCCGGTTCCGGTAAGACACGGGTGCTCACCGACCGGGTGGCACGGCTGCTGCTCCGTGGCGCCCGCCCCGAGCAGATTCTCTGCCTCACCTACACCAGGGCGGCGGCGGCAGAGATGCAGAACCGGCTGTTTCGGACGCTGGGGGCGTGGGCCATGGTGCCGGATGACGAGTTGCGCCACAAGCTGGCTGCCCTGGGGGAGATGGACCTCCCGTCCCGGCAGTTGCGCCACGCCCGCACCCTGTTTGCCCGTGCCATTGAAACCCCGGGCGGTCTGCAAATCCAGACCATCCACGCCTTCTGCGCCCGCCTGCTGCGTCGCTTCCCCCTGGAAGCCGGGGTGAGCCCCCAGTTTGTAGAAATGGACGACCACGATGTGAACCGGCTGATTCACCACATCATCCACCACATGGCCGAGGGCAAGCAGGCGCACCTGCTGGCTGCCTTTGCAGGCCAACTCAGTGGGGAAGGCAGCCTGGAAAAAGTGGTCCTCCAGATGGTGAACAACCGTGAGGACTTCCAGCAGCATCCCCTCACGTGGTCTCAGGTGCTGGAGAGCTTCTCCCTGCCCCCGGCCATCACGGAACAAACCCTGGTGGAGCAGGTGTTGCAGCCGGGCGACCTGGATGTGCTGGCCCAACTCCGCAGCCAGTTGGCAAGGAGCAGCAGCATCAGGGATCAAGGCGCAGCGAAGAAATTGGCCTCTCTGGCGGTGGCCAACCCGACCGGGGCGGATGTGGGGCTGCTGGAAGCCGTGCTGCTCACGGGGGCCAATGCCAAACAACCCTACGCAGCAAAAATTGGCGACTTTCCCACCAAAGCCCTGCGCGCAACCATGGCATCTCTGATGCCGTCATTGGAGGCGCTGATGGTGCGGGTTGAGCAGGTGCGGCCCCAACGCCTGGGCCTGGCGGCCGCTCAGCGCTCCATGGCGCTCCACAATTTCGCGGCGGCATTTCTCTCTATCTATGCCCAGGAGAAGCAACAACGGGGCTGGCTGGATTTTAACGACCTGATTCAAAAGTCCAGAGATCTTCTTCAGGATTCTTCCGTGGCGGATTGGGTGTTGTTCCGCCTGGATCAGGGCGTAGATCATATTCTGGTGGACGAAGCGCAGGACACCAGCCCGGTCCAGTGGGACGTGATTGACAAACTCACCCAGGAATTCAGCAGCGGTGAAGGGGCACGGCCCCTGCAGCGCACTATATTTGTGGTGGGGGATAAAAAGCAATCCATTTATTCTTTCCAGGGCGCCAAACCAGAAGAATTTGACAATATGGCCAATGCCTTTAGCAAGCGATTACAAGGGGCCAACTTACAACTGCAACAGCTCCATTTGGAATACTCTTTTCGCTCGGCGCCGGTGATCCTCAAGCTGGTGGATCCCGTGTTCCAGGGGGAAGAGGCAGAGAAGGCCGGCTTCTCCCCCCAGGAGCGCCACAGGGCCTTCAAAACAGCCTTGCCGGGGCGGGTGGATCTATGGCCGCTGCTGCCCAGGACGGCAGGGGAGGAGAAACCACCATGGAGCAACGCCAGGGAGTACATCCACCCCCGGCCTCCTGCCAAGGTGCTGGCGAAGCAGGTGGCCACCTTCATCCAAGGCCTCATGGACAGTGGGGAAACCATCCCCGTCACCACAGGAGATGGGGCCATCCGGCGCCGTGCCGTTCGGCCCGAAGACGTGCTGATTCTGGTGCAGCGCCGCTCGGATCTGTTTACGGAAATCATTGCCGAATGCAAGGCCAGGAAACTACCCATCGCCGGCAAGGACCGCCTCAAGGTGGCGGCTGAATTGGCGGTGAAAGATCTTATGGCGCTGCTGCGCTTTCTGGCTACACCAGCGGATGACTTATCGTTGGCGGAAGCATTGAAATCCCCCATCTTCGGTTGGACTGAACAACAACTCTTCTCCCTGGCCCACCACCGCCCGCCCGGCTGCCCCCTGGGGCAGGCACTCCGGAACCAGGCCCCTCGCCACCGCAAGACTGTTGACATTCTGGAGGATCTGCGCAGCAAAACGGACTATTTACGGCCCTACGAGTTGCTGGAGCGCATTTTGACCCGCCACCGCGCCCGGCAACATCTGATGGGACGACTGGGGCTGGAAGCAGAGGACGGCATTGATGCCCTGCTGAGCCAGGCCCTGGCCTATGAAACCACGGAAATTCCCAGCCTCACGGGTTTTGTGGCCTGGGCCACCACAGACGCCTTCGAGGTGAAACGCCAGCTCAGCGAAGCCAGCGACATGGTGCGGGTGATGACGGTGCATGGGGCCAAGGGCCTGGAAGCGCCCATCGTGATCTTACCGGATACCCTGTTCACCAAGCGCAATCCTGGCGCGGATCAACTCCTTCGAACCAGCGATCAGCAACTGCTCTGGAACACCAGAGCCCCGGAACGCCCGGATACTCTTCAGGAAGCCGTTTCTGCGCAACAACAAAAGGAGCAGGAAGAGCGCATGAGACTCCTGTACGTGGCCATGACCCGTTCCCAAAGCTGGCTCGTTGTGGCCGGGGCTGGTGACGCAAAAGACGACAAGACAAAGAATTGGTACACCCACATGCAAAAAGGAATTCAACGGGTTGCTGATGCCGTGAGTAGCGGCGAAGTGCAAGACATTGCTGTCCAACATGTGCAATGGGAGAAAGAATATGCTTCCCATGGGGAGATTTTGCGGCTCAGTTGTGGGGATTGGTGCGCCCCGGAGCAACAACAGGATGCCCAGCCTGCCGGGCAACAACCGCCCTTACCCGGTTATCTGTTGCGCCCCACGGAATGGCAACAGCCCCTGGCGGCGGAGCCGGCAATCATCAACCCATCCAGGCTGGACGGGGACAAGGCCCTACCCGGTGAGGCTGGGCTGGATCGAGAGTCTGCCAAGGTACGGGGGACGGCCATTCATCGTCTGTTGGAAACCTTGCCCACCATTCCCCCAACGTTCTGGAACGACGTGGCGACCCAGCTCTTGCAGCAATACCTCCATGATAACTATTCGTTTGGTGAATCCGAGCGGGACAACATGATCCAGGAGGCGGTGCAGGTGTTGAAATCGTCTGCCCTGGCGGAGGTGTTCGCCGAAGAGGCCCTGGCGGAGGTGGGTTTCAGCGTCACCGTGGCTGGCCAGACGGACGGTCGCCCCATGCAAGGCGTCATGGACCGGGTGCTGGTGTGCCCTCACAAAGTGGTGGTGATTGACTTCAAAACCAACGCCACCGTGCCCGCAACCCCGGAGGATTGCCCGGAGGGCATTCTCCGCCAAATGGGCGCCTATCGACAGGCCCTCGCCATCCTCTACCCGGATCGTCCCGCTGAAGCCGCCATCCTCTGGACCCGAACCGCCACCATGATGGCCCTCCCCAGCTCGCTTCTCCAGGACGCCTGGCACCGCTACTATGATGACCCTTCCTAATGCCTGTGAACAAATGGGATTGCATCTGGGTGAAGTTCTGCTTCAATTTTGAGCAAGGAAGACGTGATTGAACGTGGTTTAATCATGTCGCAGGATTGACCAATTCCATCAGCTTGTCGTAGCCAGTCACCACGTCATACCGAACGCGATTCTCGGTGACCCGCTGGCTAATCTCTTCAAAGAATTTCCGGGCGCATTCGATCTTCTTGTTCTCAATCTCACGCAGCTTCATGGAGGACATCGTGCCCTTGGTCTCGGCCACGAAGTAGATGTGCCGCACGCTGCCAGCCTTGAAGGATATTGCCCAATCTGGGTTGTAGTCCCCGACCGGGGTTGGGATCAGGAACCCGCGTGGGAGCTTGGCGTAGACGACGACCTCGTTTCTTGTATCCAGCTCCTTCACGAAGTCTCTTTCGATATCGGAATCCGTGATCGCATAATCGTAGACATGTTTATTGAGCTTATCCGTGGCTCGGTAGAAATTCTGGCTGGTCTGGTTCGCAGTGAATATGTCAACGTCGTAACACTCATCGACTTCATCATAGGCAAGATGCTCTATCACAATGACCGCTTTCTGCTCAGCGATGATGCGCGATACTTCTGATATGAAGTGCTCAGGATTTTTCTTGAACTGCTCAAAAATCGCGGAGGGGATCTGGTGGAGGATGGTCGCCGCCGTATCTCGCGTCAACTGAGCGTCTTCGGCCACCTTACCCACAAGGTCGTACTTCACCAGGAAATGGATCGGGTCCCCATGCTCAGTCGTTGTAGTTGTAACGGTGAAGCCATCGCCGCTGCGAAGCTGGCTGTCGGTCAATCCGTCGTTCTGTACTCCAACCTGTACCGTGTACTGCAAAGGGGTAATGCGCAGGCTGCCCAGCGCGCTGACGCACTTGCGGATCAGCTCCACAGAATCGAACTCTACTCGATAGACCGCCTTGCGATTGATCCGCGCCCAGAGTTCCTTAAATTCCTTCTTCTGGAAGTTCGTGTTGAGATCGTTAGTCTTGTGCTTGCGGCTATCATCGACCTTGGGCAGTTGGGCATCGCTGAAGACGCTATCGATGAGCTGGAACACCTGCTCTGCGTAGGGTTTTAGCTCATCTGGCAAGTCGGCCAGTTTCTCTGCAGCTTTTGCCTCATGGTAGGTGCCAGCGATCTGATCTGTATCATCGGTGTAGTCATTTTTCACCAGATAGCGGTAGATCTGATTGGCCATGGCTGCAGTCACCTTGACCGGGCCATACTCGGTTGTGAGTATCTTTCCTTCGAAATACTGTTTGGTTGCCTGCCGTGGACGCGACGAGAGAGCCTCCGCAATTTCCTTCTGCAGACCGGCCACGAAGTCCCTGTAGCTCTCGCTCGCCACCACGGTCAGCACGTTGACGTCATGCACCACCGCCGGATGGTCTACACGGTCCCCGTGTTGATCAACGCACAGCCGTAGGCCGCGTCCCACTTCCTGACGACGGGAAATTGTGTTGTCGCTGTGCTTCAGCATGCACATGACAAAGACGTTCGGGTTGTCCCATCCCTCGCGAAGTGCTGAGTGAGAGAAAATGAACCGGATAGGTTCGGCGAAAGACAGCAGGCGCTCCTTGTCCTTCAGGATCAGGTCGTAGGCGTTGACGTCGTCGGAATCATCCGAGCGAGCGCGAGCGGCTGGGTCCTTCAGGCGGTTTGTCCTCTTGTCGATTGAGAAATAGCCGTTGTGGGTTTTGGCCGGGTCAGTGACCGCAAGATACTCCCGGTATTTGTTGTTATTGATCGCGAGCTCCGAAAGGTACTCGGCTTTCAGCATCTCGTACTCTTCCTCGAAAACACGGGCATACTCGCCTTTTTCGTTAGCCTGGTTGTAGTCGCGGTATTTTACCACCTTGTCGATGAAGAAGAGCGACAGCACCTTGATGCCTTTTGCAAATAGCTGCTTCTCCTTGTCCAGGTGCGCCTTGATGGTTTCCCGGATCTGAATGCGGCGAATATCCCGCTCGGAGACATCTCCATTGGCCTCCCCAGCCCTCAGCACAATGCCATTGGTGAATTCAATCGTGTCATCGACGGCATCGATCTGACTGATGGTGTAACCTCGATACTGGTCAAGCTCACCCGACTTCACTAACAGGTCGTCGTGGAACTTGAGCCGCCGGAGTTGCCGCTTGATCTCGCCCGACTCCAGCTTCACCTCCATCTCGATCCGGGCAACGGGGGCCGTCTTTGAGATGTCAATGCCCTCGTGGTAGAGGTAGGCATTGGCGCCGGCCAGCCCGCGAGTCTGGATACCACACACGACAATCTTCTTGACCAACTTCTGGTTGTAGGCATCCAGCGCATCAAGCCGATGAATTCGGTTATGGTGGGTCCGGTGAGTTGCCGAGTAGCGCAGGATGAACAGCGGTTTGAACTTTGGCAGTGCCTTCATCGTTTTCCAGCCTTCCATCTTCTGCGGTTCGTCCAGAATCAGGATTGGCCGGTTTGAGGCGATCACGTCGATAGGCCGGCGCGACTGGAAGTCATCCAGTTCCTCGTAGATGCGGCGGTTATCGGCACCTTGCGCATTGAACGCCTGGATGTTGATCACCATCACGTTGATCCCGGCGTCCGAGGAAAAGTTCTCCAGTTCATGCAGGCGCTTGGAATTGTAGATGAAGAACCGCGCCCTCTTGCCGTAGCTTTCGGTGAAATGATCGGCCGTGATCTGCAGCGATTTGTAGACCCCTTCACGAATGGCAATCGACGGCACCATGATGATGAACTTCGACCAGCCATAGCACTTGTTCATCTCGAAGATGGTCTTTATGTAGCAGTAGGTCTTGCCGGTGCCGGTCTCCATCTCGACGTCGAGATGGACGCGGGTCGCGGTGAGTGCGTCTTCTTTGTAGGTCGCCGTGGCGGGGACTCGCACGCCCCTGTTGTCGAAGGTCGTGAAGTCTGTCAGCGATTGCGACATGGGTAGGTTCTGCCGCCGTTGGACCCTCTGGATGTTCTCGAAGAGCTGCACATCGGTCAGTGTGAGGTCAGCGTTCTTGAAGCCTTCCTCGAAGAGGCTGGTCTGTGCCTGTGGCCGGGGTTGATGCGGTAGGTAAGTAAGGCCAGATAGCATGGGCTGGCCGGCGAAGCAGTCGACCACGTCGTTGACAGCATTTGTCTGATAAGGCTGGACCTTGAACTTGAGCTTCATGGCCACCCTCAGATCGACTTGACTTCCGTGGTGGGCGAGAGCTGGCGGAAGATCTGCTCCACGTTGATCTTCTCCGCGTCCGAGACGAAGCCGCTATCGCGGAATACAACGTGCAGGGGCTTGTGACCGGCCAGTTCCTTAACCAAGCTCTCTGTGACACCGCGGTCGAAGCAGGCGACAAGAGCGTTGTCATCGACGAAGAACACGACCTTGCCCTGCACAGTCTCCCGGCGGATGGGCAGTGTCAGGTCCACGCCCCTATCGACCAGCACATGGAACAGCAGATCCTCAGCGGTTCGGCCCTCCTTCACGTTGTCGACCATGTCGAGCAGGTCGGACTGATTCATCTCGTCCGGTCGGTAGTAGACGTCCTTCATGTTCGACGTATCAACTTTGAGCACCCGAAAGCCAACATCGCGGTTCCAGTTGGGATGGCAATAGCCTTCGAGGACTTTCTTGCCGGCACGACGGATGCGCTCCATCGACAGATCGGCGATTGTCTCGTAACCCTGATTTCGAGCAATTGAGCCATCAGCAGTGGCCTCAGGCAACTGGACCATTACGAACTTCCGATTAAATCCCTTGCTGGCGTTAAGCGTCAAGAGCGCATGTGCGGTGGATGAAGAACCGGCAAAAAAGTCTAGAACAACATCTCCGTCATTTGATCCGATTTCGATTAGGCGACCAAGAAGTGCAGGAGACTTCGGAAAGTCCATTACGGCTTTTCCAAAAAGTTCCTTCACCGCGGCGCGGCCGTAATCATTGGTAATATCTTGATCGATCCAAAGAGACTTGGCCATGGTTTTGGCTACATTGCCATCTTTGTTAAGGTAGTCCTTTCGAAATACTCGCCATTCGCCTCTGAACTCTTCAG
The DNA here is from genome assembly GCF_900047545.1 of Candidatus Synechococcus spongiarum. Taxonomy (GTDB): domain Bacteria; phylum Cyanobacteriota; class Cyanobacteriia; order PCC-6307; family Cyanobiaceae; genus Synechococcus_B; species Synechococcus_B spongiarum_C. The sequence goes on along the minus strand of NZ_FITM01000162.1, from coordinate 4,194 downwards.
CAACCAGCAAGTTACCCTCCTTGGCAACTTTTTCTTTTCCCCACGTCCAACAGGTCTTCGTACCATCTGGCGTGTCTGGCCACACTTCGTCCGTGAAAATTTCATCCTTATTCAAGGAAATAGTGCTGTCTTTGGGTGAGATATACAGCGGATAATAGAGATTGGGTCGTGTTATCGGGTTGAAAGACTGGTTACGATTGCGAAGCCCTAAGAGCCTGAAGACTCCATCACTATCGCTGCGGTTATATTCATTAGCCATGCGACCATTTTTCTCAAGGCCGCCAATACAATTAGAATTTAATCCATCTCTCACAAAGATAACAACTGACTCGTGTGTATTTGCAATAAAACGATCAAGATGTCGTCCTCGTGGGTTCAGTTGAACGGCTAACTGCGCAACGAAGTTTTCATCGCCAAATACTTCTCGGCCGATTTTGATCAATGCGCCAGCCTCATTATCATCGATACTAATGAACACGGCGCCATCTGAGGTGAGAAATCTCTTTGCAAGACGCAGTCGCGCATATATCATGCTCAACCAGTTCGAATGAAACCGCCCATTCGCAGATGTGTTCGCGACAAGTCGATTTCTTTCATCATCTCTTTGGTTCGACCGCTCAAGAAACGCCGCCGAACTCTCGACAAAATCGTCATCATAAACAAAATCATTACCTGTATTGTACGGCGGGTCGATATAGATCATCTTAACTTTGCCAAGATAGTTTTCTTGCAGAAGCTTCAGCACCTCAAGATTATCACCTTCGATGAACAGGTTCTGTGTGGTGTCGAAGTCGACACTTTGCTCGCGGCAGGGGCGCAATGACTTGGTGATCGGAGCATTCGTGAGCGCTAACGCCTCCCGCTTGCCAGGCCAGTCTAGCCGATACCGCTCCTGCGGCCCCTCGACGATATGGCCGCTCAACTCCTGACGCAACTGATCAAAGTCCACCGCCAGTCGCAGGGATCCGGTTGCTTCGTCCCGCGCCTCGGTCACGCAGCCGGGGAAAAGCTCGCGGATCTTCGCGATATTCTGCTGGCTCAAATCAGAGCTGTGCATCTTCAGCTTGTCCATGCTCTTTGTCTCAATCGTACATTACGACGCCGCCGGGGTTTACCCACCTGTGTATCTGAGCAGACCATGAGACTCATCACCGGCGTAGTTCTCTACAGACGGACAGGTGCAGATGAGGGTTCGATCCCCGCGGGCGTTGTCAATGCGGGCCACTGCAGGCCAGAGCTTGTCTGCGGGGTCCTGGTTGCCGGGGAGTCCACCCTGCCGTCGGCTGTAGGGACGATCCCATGAATCGGCAGTGAGGGCCGCGATGGTGTGGGGCGCCCGCTTGAGGGGATTGTTGTGGCGATTCATGGCGCCGGAAGCAATGGCGGCCACCTCCTGGCGCACAGCAACCATGGCGTCACAAAAGCGGTCCAGCTCGGCTTTGTATTCGCTTTCCGTGGGCTCCACCATCATGGTGCCCGCCACAGGCCAGCTCACCGTGGGGGCATGGAAGCCGTAGTCCATCAGCCGCTTGGCCACGTCCTCCACCCCCACCCCCGCTTCAGACCGCAGGGGCCGTAGATCCAGGATGCATTCATGGGCCACCCGCCCCTTCTCCCCACGGAACAGCACGGGATAGAACCCTTCCAGACGGTGGGCAACGTAGTTGGCGTTGAGGATGGCCACGGCGCTGGCCTGCCGCAGGCCGGCCGCACCCATCATGCGCAGGTACATCCAACTGATGGTGAGGATGCTGGCGCTGCCGAAGGGGGCGGCGGACACCGGCCCGATAGCCTGCTCCCCACCACAGGCCAGGAGCGGATGGCCGGGCAGAAACGGGGTCAGATGGGCGGCCACGGCAATGGGTCCCACCCCTGGCCCACCACCCCCATGGGGGATACAGAAGCTCTTGTGGAGATTCAGATGGCAAAGGTCGGCGCCGTAGTCGCCGGGGCGGCACAACTCAAGCTGGGCATTGAGGTTGGCCCCGTCCAGGTACACCTGTCCCCCATGCTCGTGGATGATGGCGCAGATCTCCCCAATGGCCACCTCGAAGACCCCGTGGGTGGAGGGATAGGTGACCATCAGGGCCGCCAAGTGGTCGCCGTGGGTGGCGGTCTTCCGGCGCAGGTCGTCCAGGTCGATGTTGCCTTGGGCATCACAGGCCACCGGCACCACCTGCAAACCGGCCATCACCGCACTGGCGGGGTTGGTGCCGTGGGCGCTGGTGGGAATGAGGCAGACCCGGCGATGGGCCTGGCCGCGGCTGGCCTGCCAGGCGCGAATCACCAACAGCCCCGCCAACTCCCCCTGGGAGCCCGCATTGGGCTGGAGGCTGACGCCGGCAAAGCCCGTCAACTCCGCCAGCCAGTCTTCCAGTTGCCGGACCATGGCCCCATAGCCCTGGGCATCCTCAGGCGGGGCAAAGGGATGCAACTCCGCCACGCTGGACCAGCTCAGGGGCAACAGCTCAGCAGCGGCATTGAGCTTCATGGTGCAGCTTCCCAGGGGGATCATGCCGTGGATTAGGGAGAAATCCTTGGCGGCCAAGGCCTGGATGTAGCGCAGGAGGGCGGTCTCGCTGCGGTGCTTGTGGAAGGACTCCTGCTGAAGCCATGGTTCCTGGCGCTCCGGCACGGGCAACGCACCCTTGCTGGCCTCCAGCAAGTCCGCCATGGGGAGATGGGCGCGCCCCGGCGCCATGAGCGCCAACAGTTGCTCCAACTCTTCCACGGTGGAGCGCTCATCCAGGCTGAGAGCCAAGCCCCCCCCATCTTCCACCACCCGTAGGGAAAAGCCTGCTGCCCGGCAACGCGCCAGGATGGCTGCTGCCGCTGAGGTCTTCACCACGATGGTGTCGAAGCCTGGCGCCATGGCGGGCGCCAGCCCCACCTGGGCCATGGCGGCGGCCATGGCCTGGCTCAGGCGGCGCACCCGGCGGGCCATGGCGGTGAGACCATCAGGACCATGGTAGACGGCATAAAAACTCACCAGCACCGCCAGCAGCACCTGGGCCGTGCAGATATTGCTGGTGGCCTTGTCCCGCCGGATGTGCTGCTCCCGGGTCTGAAGCGCCAAGCGCAGGGCGGGGCGCCCCTCCGCATCCACAGACAGCCCCACGATCCGGCCGGGCACCTGCCGCTTGTAATGCTCACGGGTGGCAAAAAAGGCGGCGTGGGGTCCCCCATAGCCCAAGGGCAAACCCAGCCGTTGGGCAGAACCCACCGCCACGTCGGCGCCAAGGGCGCCCACAGGGGCCATGAGCACCTGGGCGAGGGGATCCACGGCAACGGTGACCAGCGCACCACAGGCATGGGCAGCGCTGATGATCTCTGTGGGATCCCAGAGTTGCCCCTGAGCGTCCGGGAGTTGCAGCAGCATGCCAAACACCTCTTCATCAACGACAAAGGCGCCGGGCGCCTTCACCTCCAACCTGATGCCCAGGGGCTCGGCCCGGGTTCGCAGCACCTCCATGGTTTGGGGATAGACGTTCCGGTCCACCAGAAATCGGCGAGCCTCGGGCCGCTGACACACCGCGAAGCTCAGTCCCATGGCTTCTGCCGCTGCCGTGGCCTCATCCAGCAGGGAGGCATTGGCCACCGGCAGACCCGTCAGTTCACAGACGAGGGTTTGAAAATTGAGGAGGGCCTCCAGTCGGCCCTGGGCAATTTCTGCCTGATAGGGAGTATAGGCGGTGAGCCAGGCGGGATTCTCCAGCACGTGACGGCGCACCACGGCCGGCATCACCGCCCCGAAGTAGCCCAGACCAATGAGGCTGCGGCTGATGCGATTCCGCCCCATGAGGGCGTACAACTCCGCCAGTGCCTGCTGCTCACTGACGCTGGGCGGCAGGCTTTGGGCCGTGTGGTCCTGGGACAGGCGAATGCTGGTGGGGATGGCCTCTTCCAACAACGCTTCCATTGAGGGGAGGTTCAACGTCTGGAGCATCTGCTGCTGCTCCACGGCGCTGGGGCCCAGGTGGCGATGCAGAAACGACTGTTGGGGCGTTGACGCTGGGGGGGAAATCAAAGGGATGCAATACCAGGACCACCTTGAGAAATCCTAAAACGATGGCTTGCGCACTGGATTCACTCCAGAGAACAATTCGATGCTTGCCTTCGTAAAAGCCCTTGACGAGAGTTGAACTCGTGACCTCTCCCTTACCAAGGGAGTGCTCTACCGCTGAGCTACAAGGG
>NZ_FITM01000174.1 GCF_900047545.1 Candidatus Synechococcus spongiarum | reverse complement strand
GACTTCGCCATTCAGGCCCAGGAATGCGGCTGGGTCACTTCGCGGCAGATTGAGGCCAGTCGCCGCGCCATGACCCGCGCCATCCGGCGGGGAGGCAAGGTGTGGATCCGCATCTTTCCTGACAAATCCATCACCATGCGTGCCGCAGAAACCCGCATGGGATCGGGCAAGGGCAACCCGGAATTCTGGGTGGCCGTGGTGAAGCCCGGACGGATCCTCTTCGAGATGGGCGGTGAGGAGATCAGCGAAGAGCTGGCCCGCTCCGCCATGCGACTGGCCCAATACAAGCTGCCGGTCAAGACAAAGTTCCTGGTGCGCGAGGGCATGGGCCTTAACCCCATGCCCGCCGTTGCCAATGCCAACGTCACGCCTCCTGAAGGGGCCTAGGGCGACTTCCGCCATGGATTCCATGACCAACTCCGCATACACCGACCTTCTTCAGTTGGACGACAGTGCCCTCAAGGAGCAGGTTGCGGCGGCCCGCAAAAACCTGTTCGAGTTGCGCTTCAAACGGGCCACCCGTCAACTGGACAAATCCCACCTGTTCCGGCAGACCCGAGTCAAGCTGGCGCGACTGCTCACCATCCAGCGGCAGCGCCGCCAAGTCAAACCTTCCACCTCTCTATCCACCGATTAACCCATGGCCACCAAAGAACGACTGGGCGTCGTCGTCAGCGACAAGATGGACAAAACCATCGTAGTCGCAGTCGAAAACCGCTTCCCTCATCCCGTCTACAAAAAGACGGTGAGCCGCACCAAGCGCTACAAGGTGCATGACGAAACTGATCGCTGTCACGTGGGTGACCGGGTCTTGATCTCGGAAACCCGTCCCGTCAGCCGCCACAAAACCTGGACGGTGGCAGAGATCATCAGTTCCGCAAAGCGTTGAGGGGAGACCAGCCATGATTCAGCAGGAAACCCATCTCAACGTGGCCGACAACAGCGGCGCCCGCAGAATCCAGTGCATTCGGGTTCTGGGCAACAGAGGACGCTATGCCCATGTGGGGGACGTGATTGTTGCTGCAGTGAAGGATGCCACCCCCAACATGGGGGTAAAAAAGTCCGACGTGGTCAAGGCGGTGGTGGTGCGCACCCGCGCCACCCTGCGGCGGGATACGGGCAACGCCATCCGGTTTGACGACAACGCCGCCGTGATCATTAACGACGACAAAAATCCCCGGGGCACCCGTGTCTTTGGACCCGTGGCCCGGGAGTTGCGGGAGCGCAGCTTCACCAAAATTGTTTCCCTGGCCCCGGAGGTCATCTGATGGCAAAGCCGACACCGACACGCAAGCTGCGCATCAAGACGGGTGACACCGTTCAGGTGATCGCAGGCAAGGATCGGGGTAGGAGGGGCAAGGTGCTGCGCACCCTGCTGGAGGACAACCGGGTGGTGGTGGAGGGCATAAACATGCGGACACGCCACGTCAAGCCCAAGCAGGAGGGGGAGCGGGGTCGCATTGCCAACGAAGAGGCCCCCATCCACGCCTCCAACGTCATGCTCTACTCCGTGGACCAGAAGGTGGCCAGCCGCATTGAGATGGTCCTTCAGGAGGATGGCAGCAAAAAGCGGCGGCTTAAAAAAACTGGAGAGATCCTGGATTGACGGTCTGCTGTCCCCCCATGCTTCTTTTCCCGTTCCGCCTCTGCCCCAGATGACCACCTTCGTTCCCCTTAAGCAGCGCTACAAAACCACCATCCAGCCCAGGCTGCAAAAAGAACTGCGGCTGGACAACATCCACCAAGCGCCCAAGCTCGTCAAGGTTACCGTGAACCGTGGCCTGGGCGAGGCGGCGCAGAACTCTAAGGCCCTGGAAGGATCCACGGCCGAGATTGCCAAAATTACCGGGCAAAAGCCGGTCATCACCCGGGCCAAGAAGGCCATTTCCAGCTTCAAGATCCGTGCGGGAATGCCCATTGGCGTCATGGTGACGCTGCGAGGTGACCGCATGTATGCCTTCCTGGATCGCCTCATCAATCTGGCCTTGCCCCGCATCCGTGATTTCCGCGGTGTCAACCCCAAGAGCTTTGACGGCCGCGGCAACTACACCTTGGGGGTGAAGGAGCAACTGATTTTTCCGGAAATCAGCTTTGACGAGATTGATGCCGTCCGCGGCATGGACGTCACCATTGTCACCACTGCCCGAAGCGATGACGAGGGCCGCGCATTGCTCCGGGCAATGGGCATGCCGTTCAGCAAGACCTGAGCCCCCAGCAAAAATTCACCATGGCCAGCCACGACTCCATTTCTGACATGCTGACCCGCATTCGTAATGCGAGTGAGAAACGTCATGCCACCACCAGCATCCCTGCCTCACGCATGTGCTGCAGCATCGCCAAGGTGCTGCGGGAAGAAGGCTTTATCTATGCCTTTAGCGAAGAGGGCGAAGGCTTCTGCAAGCAGTTGGTGCTTGAATTAAGGTACACCGGAAAGCACAAGCAGCCGTTGATTCGTGCCCTGCAGCGGGTCAGTCGGCCCGGCTTGCGCATCTATTCCAATCATCGCCACTTGCCCAAGGTGTTAGGTGGCATTGGTGTGGCGATTCTTTCCACATCTCGAGGGGTCATGAGCGACCGCACTGCCCGCAAGCAGGGCATTGGCGGCGAGGTGCTCTGTTACGTTTACTGACCCCAAGACCACCTCTCCTGAAGACAACACCATGTCACGAATCGGCAAGCAACCAGTTCCCATTCCTGCCAATGTCCAGGTGCAGCTTGAGGGGCGCACGGTTCAGGTGAAAGGCCCCAATGGAGAGTTACGGCGCACCCTGCCCGAGGGCGTTGCCGTTGCCCGTCATGAACAAGCCCTGGTGGTCACCCCCACCGGCGCCAGCCGCACCAACCGGATGCGCCATGGCCTGTCCCGCACCCTTGTGGCCAACATGGTGGAGGGGGTGACCAGGGGCTACAGCAAAACCCTGGAGATGGTGGGCGTGGGCTACCGGGCTCAAGTCAAGGGCAAAACCCTGGTGCTGAGTGCCGGCTACAGCCATCCCGTGGAGTTGGTCCCTCCCCAGGGCATCACCTATAAGGTGGAGAACAACACCAGGATCACGGTCAATGGTGCCGAGAAGGAGGTGGTGGGCAACGAGGCGGCCAAGGTTCGCGCCGTGTCTCCACCGGAGCCTTACAAGGGCAAAGGCATCAAGTACGCGGGTGAGATCATCCTGCGCAAGGCCGGCAAGGCTGGCAAGAAGTAAACCTCGGCCCCCCAACAGCCTTTTTCTCCATTTGTGACCATGCTTGCCTCTCGCACAGCCCAGACCCAGCACCGCCACCGGCGTGTTCGCCGCCGCATCGAGGGCACCCCACAACGGCCCCGCCTTGCGGTCTTCCGCTCTAATCACCACATCTATGCTCAGGTGATTGACGATGGCGCACAACATACCTTGGCTGCGGCATCCAGCCTCGATAAGGATCTGCGCCAGGCCCTGCCGGGATTGGGGGCCAACTGCCAGGCTTCACAGGTGGTCGGTCAGTTGGTGGCCAAGCGGGCTCTGGCCAAAGGCATTCGCTCTGTGGTCTTTGACCGGGGCGGCAACCTCTATCACGGTCGGGTCAAGGCCCTGGCCGATGCTGCCCGGGACGCGGGCCTTATCTTTTAGTGCTGACCATGACCGATTCCAACAGCAAACCCCAAGTCCCCGCCGCTGCGGACGTTCCCCCTGCTTCCGAAAGGCAACAGGAGCAGCAGGGCCAGCGCCGTGAGCGCCGTGAGCGCCGTGAACGCCGCACCCGCCGTGAGGAGCGGGACTCCGAATGGCAGGAGCGGG
>NZ_FITM01000148.1 GCF_900047545.1 Candidatus Synechococcus spongiarum | reverse complement strand
ACCCCTGCCCATTCTAACCTCTTACCCAAAAAGAAGCAGGCTCTCCAGCGTTTCCTTAGGGTCATTCACAATATCTTTAACGTAATTGGAATTTTTTTCAATTCGGTGAAGATCTTCGTGAGTCACGGTCTCTCCTTGGCATTCTCCCCAGTCCTTACACAGACGGGAAAGAACTGCACGTTGAGCAGATGAGAGCGATATCTCATGCCAGAGCTTCCTGACGCGCCGGTCATCGATTCTTTCGAGGAACCCTCTAGAAGTGGGATATTGAGACATAATAGAAGCAACAGATGTGATTTCAGGCATGGGCGTAAATGCATGAACGAGAATGAGTTTAGTACATAAACTTCAGGTCTGTGGCCAGGAAAACGAATATGAAGACTAAGGAGCCTTACGGCTAGGGATGTGGACACTTGAGGGGGCTCTCACTCCGTTCTTGCCTTGATTGTCCCCGCCTCCACCATGAGGTCCTGGCCATGAATTCAGCCCTTGCCTGGGCTTCTTTCCTTGTCTCCCCATAACATAAGCCTCCACCCTACCGTCTTAGCCCTGCTGCTGTTCCCTGGACCATGGCCAGGATTGACGTAATCGGTTGTGATGCGGGAGCCCCCGACACCATGGCGGCTCCCCAGCGCCAACTCCTGAGTTGTTGTGACTGCCTGCTGGCGCCTCGGCGGGTGCTGGAGCAACTCCAACCCCGGCCCGACACCCAAGAGGTCCATGGCATGACTCCGCTGGACGCAGCGCTGGGGTGTCTCAGCCAGCGGCACCGGCAGGGCAAACATTGTGTGGTGCTCACTAGCGGGGATCCCCTCTGGTTCGGGTTGGGCCGTTTACTGCTGCAGCTGTTTCCCTCCGAAGACCTTGTCTTTCATCCAGCGGCCACCTCCATGCAGCAGTTGTTTGCGCGGCTCAAGCGCCCATGGCAGGACGCCACGTGGGTCAGCCTCCATGGCCGTGATGCCGACTGTCTGGTGGCCCCGCTGCGGCGCCACCCCAGCGCCCTGGTGGTGCTGACGGATCCATGCCAGGGCGGACCGGCGGACGTGGTGGCCATCCTCCGTTCCACCCAGACAATCAACCGTTATGATCTCTGGTTGGCGGAACGCCTGGGGCATTCCACAGAGCGCCTGCGCCAGGTGCAGCCCGATGCGCTGCCCACGGATGTGGACCCCCTCAGTCTGATGGTTCTGCTGCGTCGCCCCAATCCCCGTGTTGCGCCGTTGCCCTGGTTTGGTCTGGAGGACGGCATCTGGCGCCAGCATGAAGACCATCCAGGCCTCATGACCAAGCGGGAAGTGCGGGTGTTGCTGCTGGCGGAGCTGGACCTGCCCCCCAGCGGGGTGATGTGGGATCTGGGGGCCGGTGTGGGCAGCGTGGGGTTGGAAGCCATGCGGCTGCGGCCCCAACTGGAACTCCACGCGGTGGAGCGGCGGGTGGGGGCCGTTCCTTTGATCCGGCGCAATGCCTGCACCGTGGGGTGTGATCCGCAGCGGCTCCATGTCCACGGGGCCTCCGCCCTGGCCGTTCTGCACAAGCTTCCCGATCCGGATCGGGTGCTCATTGGCGGGGGTGGAGATCGTCGGACAGTGCTGGAGCAGACGGCGGCGCGCCTCAAGCCCGGCGGTCGCATTGTTCTTCCCCTGGCCACGTTGGAGGCTTTTGCATCCGTGCAACGCCAACTCAAGGATGGCGGCCTGGAGGTACACAGCCTGCAGGTGCAGATCAGCCGCGGTTGCCCGGTGGGGGGGCACACCCGTCTCCAACCCCTCAATCCCGTCTTTATTGTGAGCGGTCGTTTTCCCCAGCGGGATCCTCCAGCCAATTGAAGTCCAGCACGGTCCCCTCAGTCCAGTTGCGCCGTTGAGCTTCGCCAGCAGCCAGTTCCACCACATGGTCAACGGGTTGTCCGGCCCTGAAGGAGGGACAGGGGATGGCAAGGCAGGGTCGCACATCATGGACCACCCTCACAATGCGCGCCACGGGGAGCGCCTCATCCGGAGAGCCATCCAAAGATCCATGGAGATGGTGTCGCTCCAGAAACAGCAGGTCCAGGGGGATCAGCGTATGGCGCATCCAAATGCTGGCATCCTGCTGATCAAAGCGAAACCACATGCCCCGCTCTGGCGGGAGCTGGGAGCGCCCCATCAAGCCAACGGCATACTCCCCGTGCGTGGACGGCACTTCCAGTTCCACACAGGTGGATGTTGGAGACTGGGGCTGATGATCCCCCCGCACGGGACCGCACACCTGGGCACGAACGGGAAGACTTTGGGTTGGCAGCGCCGCCTGGCTCAGGGCTGCCGCGGGGGTCAGCAGGCTCGCCAGGAGCCAGGCCATGGAGAAGGGAAAGGGGAAAGGCAAATGCTGCGGGAAGAGATTGACCTTAAATGGCATGGTGTTGGATAACGTGTCGCTGGACCCCGATACACCCAGCATGGTTGATGACACCCTCCCCAAGGGGGGTACCGTTGGTGATGAAGCGCAGGGACCATTTGAGCAGGCCCTGGCGGTCTACCAGAAGGGAGGCAGTGCCGAGGAATTGCTCCCCACGTTTTTGGACATTGTCCGCAGTACTCCCAACCACGGTGCTGCCTGGACCTGCCTGTGCTGGTTACAACTCCTGGCCAGCCGCCCCCTGGCGGCCTTGAAGTCGGGACGCATGGCGGTGCGGCTGAGTCCCCAGGATCCCCAGGCCCGTCTCAACCTCAGCCTGGCCATGCTGGAAACCAACACCAAGGGGGTCAGGGAGCAGATTCAGCAGATCCAGAAGGTGCTGACCATGGCCCCGGACCTGAAGGACGATCTGCAACAATCCATTGTGGACGGCCTGGAACGTCGTGAGGACTGGCAGGCCCTGCATAAGGTCAAGACCTGGATCTTCCCGTCCCTCGACAAGTGATCAGCAACCCTGGCCATCTCCTGCTGTCGCAACCGTGATCCCCTCCCACGGGCCAAGGCTATTACTCGTGAGCAACGGGCATGGGGAAGATTTGAGCGGCGCCCACCTCGGGCAGGCTCTGGTGCGGCTGGGGGGGCATGCCGTTGGCTTCCCTCTGGTGGGCCACGGAGAAGCCTACAAACAATTGGGCATCCCCACACAGCCGGTTACAACCCACAGCTTCCCCACCCATGGCATGGGCTACCAAAGCCTTGGGGGTGTCCTTCAGGAACTACGCAACGGTCAAACCATCGATGGACTCAGGCGGTCCATCACCGCTGCACAGATTGCCCGCCATCATGACGCCGTGGTGGCCGTTGGTGACGTGGTGCCCGTAGTGGTGGCCCACCTGAGCCGCCGTACGGCGTTCTGCTATCTGATGGCCTACTCCAGCTACTACGAGGGCAGGCTGACATTGCCCTGGCCCTGTGCCCAGAGCCTGCGAAGCGAGCGCTTCCTGCATGTGTTCAGCCGTGACCGGCTCACCACCGCCGACCTGAGCACCCGACTGGGGCGAAGGGTGGAGTTTCTCGGCAATCCCTTCCTGGATGCCGTAGGCGTCAGCGCCACGCCACTGCCGTCTCTCTCCCATCCCCGTGTCGGCCTGTTGCCCGGTAGCCGCTTGCCGGAAGCCTTAAACAACCTGGCCCTGATGCTGGCCATGCTGTTGCAGCTTCCCCAGCACCCGGACAGGGGCCCCTTGGGGCTGGCTGCAGCGCTGGTGAAAGACATTAAACTGGATCACCTGGCAGCCGTGGCGGCGCAACAGGGCTGGCGCTTGCAGCGGCACCGCCCCCGTTGCCCCGGTGCTGCGGCCCTGGAGTTGGTGCATGGGGACCTGGGGGTGGAACTCTATTGGGGGCGCTTTGCCGACGTGCTCCACGGCAGCCAGTTGCTGGTGGCCATGGCCGGGACCGCCACAGAACTGGCCGTGGGCCTGGAAAAGCCAATCCTGCAAATGCCCGGCACCGGACCGCAGTTCACACCCCAGTTTGCGGAGGCCCAGCGGCGCCTGCTGGGGCCGGCGGTGTGTTGTGGCGCGGGGCCACCGGGTTCCGTTGCCAACGCCAGGGACACGGCACGGCTGCTGATGGTGCTGCTGCGGGACGGGGACGTGCCCACCATCTGTCTGCGCACAGCCCATGAGAGGATCGGGCGCTATGGCGGCAGCCAGGCCATGGCACAAACGATTCTCGGAAGCCTGAACTGATGGGGAACCGCACCCACCTGTGGCAGACATGCAGGACCTGGATGGATCGGGTTCTGATGATCAACGTGTTTGTGGTCATGGCTGGCGCCCTGTGGTTTGCGGTGGCGGTGGCGCTCCATAGCCAGGGGCTGGAGCAGCCCCTGGGGCGCTTCCAGCAGCTCTGGACACCCCTGTTCATGCCCGCCGTTGGCCTGTTCATGGCAGCGGCACTTCTCAATGGCGGGCTGCAGTGGTTGTGGCGTCTCAAGACGAGGCGCGAACAAGGTCCTCCAGGGCCTCGGGCAGCCGTGGATAAGCAAAGTGGAAATCACGCTCCTTGAGCACGTTGGAGCGCACCTTCTGACCCTTGAGCACAACCATGGCCCCATCCCCCAGTAGGGCTTGGAGCAAGGGAGACGGCACAGGCAGCAGGCTGGGACGTCCCATGACCCGTCCCAGGGAAGCGGCCATCTCCCCCATGGTGACGGGATTGGGAGCAACAGCATTGCAGGTGCCCCGGAATGCCGGATCCGCCAGAGCCGCCACGATCAGGTTACAGAGGTCGGTGCGATGAATCCAACTCATCCATTGGCGGCCACTGCCCACAGGTCCACCGACGCCCAAACGAAACACCGGCAGCATCTTGCCCAGGGCGCCGCCGTCAGGCCCCAGCACAATGCCGATGCGCAACACCACAACACGACAATGGTGCTGTACTCTCTGGGTGGCCGCTTCCCATGCCTGGCACAGGTGGGCCAGAAAATCCGCACCGCAGGCGCTGCCTTCCGAGAACTCACCGGCGTCGCTGGTGCCATAATAGCCCACAGCGCTGCCACTGATGAGTACCTGGGGGCCGGGATCGGCAGCGGCGATGGGCTCCACCAGGTTGCGGGTGGTGGCAATCCGGCTTTGCTGGAGCAGAGTTTTGTGGTCGGCGGTCCAGCGTTTCTCGGCGATGGGCTCCCCTGCCAGGTTGATCACCCCCTCAGCCGTGGCCACATGGGCTTGCCATGGACCGGGTTGGCTGGTGTCGGCAACCACCACCTGGGCTTTGGATGAAAGGCGACGGGCCCGGTTGGGATGCCTGGTGGCGAGGATGAGTTCATGGCCGGCAGCTTCCAGGGCCGGAACCAGACCATGGCCGATGAACCCTGTACAGCCAGTGGTGAAAAGTCGCATTGCCAGCAGAAGCGCAGGGTTCTGCCCCAATCCTAGAAGCAGTCAGCACCGATCCCGATGGACGTGACTGGTTAGCATGGCGCAACCGTCACCCTTGCGCCATATGCCATGGCCCCAACAGATTCTCCACCTGCCGCCGACAAAGCCCGGTCCCCCCTGAAGTTGAAGAAAGGGAGCCTGGTGAAAGTCGACCGCCATGCCTACATGGCTGATGCCAGCCGGGCCGCCAGTGATCCTGAGCCGCCGGATTACCTGTTCATTGGCCCTGGGGAATTGCTGCAGGTGAAGACTGACGTGGTCCTGATCCGATGGCGGCCACCGGTTCCCGACGTGTGGCTCCCCGTGGAGGTGCTGAGTCTTTACAAGTGAAGGTGACGGCGCCTTTGCTGAAGGCCATAGCGCAACTGTCGGGCCAACCGCATCACCTCACGACCGTCCCGCAGATAGTCGTCCACATAACCTCTCGTGTAGAAACTGAGTTGGGACAACCCGTCCTGCACATGGCGAAAACACCGATAGAGATCGGTGGAGAGACCTGTCAGGGCAGGCGGTGCCCAGCAGCTCTGGTAAAGGGCTTGAATAAGGTCAACCCGCCGCTGGCTATCTGAAAGATAGCGGCAGAAAGCAGCTATCATCCTGTCGTCATAAGGATTGGCGGCAAGGGAACGCAACTGCCCGGGAAACGGGGTGATAATTTTGGAAAGCTGACGGTTGGCAGGGTCAAACACCAGCCGGAGCCATTGATAGGTCTCCGCCGTGGTGTGGGGAGAAGGAGGGGACGGCCAGCGGCACTGCTGCCTTCGGCTTCGGGCCTGATAGGCTGTCTGGCGCTGGTAGTGACCTTGCTGGGTCGCATCGTAGGCTTG
>NZ_FITM01000149.1 GCF_900047545.1 Candidatus Synechococcus spongiarum | reverse complement strand
CTGCGGGTCCGGCTTGAGCAGGTGGTCCACTGGCTGGAGACACACCAGCCGGACGTGCTCTGCCTCCAAGAAACCAAGGTGGCCGATGACCTCTTCCCGCATGACCCGCTGAACGCCGTGGGTTATAGGGCCGCCGTCAGTGGTCAGAAGGCCTACAACGGCATGGCGCTCGTCAGTCGTCAACCACTGGAGGATCTGCGCATCGGCTTTGACGGGTTGCTGGAGGAGGACGGGGAAGCCGTTGCCCTCAGTGAGCAAAAGCGGGTGATCAGCGGCCGCCTGGGTCCGGTGCGGATCCTTAACCTTTACGTTCCCAACGGAGCATCCGTCGGTAGCGAGAGCTACAGTTACAAGCTGGCCTGGTTGGACTGCCTCGGTCGCTACGTGGCCACCCAGCTTGAGCAGGGTGAGCCCCTCTGCATGGTGGGGGACTTCAACATTGCCCCTGAAGACCGGGATCTGCATGACCCGCAGCAGTTCAAGGGCCACGTCATGGCCAGCGACCAGGAGCGGGAGGCCCTGCAGGTAGTGCTGGGGCAGGAGTTGAAGGACGTGTTTCGGCGGTTCCATGGGGAGAGCGGCCACTGGAGCTGGTGGGACTACCGCAGTGGGGGCTGGCGGCGGAACCAGGGCTGGCGTCTGGATCACATCTATCTCACCCGGTACCTCCACCACACCGCCAAGGACTGCTGGATTGATCGCCAGCCGCGGGGCCTGCCCCGGCCCAGTGACCATGCACCTGTGGTGGTAGACCTGGCTACCGGGGCTGCAATGGGTCGTTAAAGGCATGGTGTCAGGGTTAAGGGCTTATCCTTAGGTTTGACCCCTTCGAACTCGACGACGTGGCTCCAGCTTCTCCGCTGAATACGACCCGCTCCGAAGAGATCTTTGACGCCGCTCAGGCACTGATGCCGGGGGGCGTTAATTCACCGGTCCGGGCGTTTCGCTCGGTCATCGGCAAACCCATTGTCTTTGATCACGTCAAAGGCTCGTCCGTGTGGGATGTGGACGGCAACCGCTACATCGACTACGTGGGCAGTTGGGGGCCGGCCATCTGTGGCCATGCCCGTGCCGAGGTGATCAACGCCCTCCATGAGGCTCTGGACCGAGGCACCTCCTTCGGCGCCCCTTGCCTGTTGGAGAACACCTTGGCGGAGATGGTGATCGAGGCCGTGCCTTCTGTAGAGAAGGTGCGGTTCGTCAACTCCGGTACGGAGGCATGCATGGCGGCCCTGCGGCTGATGCGCGCCTTCACGGGTCGGGACAAGCTGATCAAGTTCGAGGGCTGCTATCACGGCCACGCGGACATGTTCCTGGTGAAGGCGGGCTCCGGCGTGGCCACCCTTGGCCTGCCCGACTCCCCGGGTGTGCTGCGTGCAGCCACGGCCTCCACCCTGACGGCGCCTTACAACGACCTGGAAGCCGTCAAGGCCTTGTTTGCGGAACACCAGCACCAGATTGCCGGCGTGATTCTGGAGCCTGTGGTGGGCAATGCCGGCTTTATTCCCCCGGATGCCGGCTTCCTGGAGGGGCTGCGGGAACTCACCCAGGACCAGGGATCCCTGCTGGTGTTTGACGAGGTGATGACAGGCTTTCGCATCAGCTACGGCGGCGCCCAGGCCCGCTTTGGCGTCACTCCCGATCTCACCACCATGGGCAAGGTGATCGGCGGTGGGTTGCCGGTGGGAGCCTACGGTGGTCGAGCCGACGTGATGGCCATGGTGGCTCCGGAAGGTCCCATGTATCAGGCCGGAACCCTCAGCGGCAATCCCCTGGCCATGACCGCCGGCATTGCCACCCTGGAACTGCTCAAGCGCCCGGGCGCCTATGACCACCTGGAGGCCATCACCAGGCAGTTGGTGGCAGGAATCTTGGAAGCGGGCCGAGAAGCGGGGCTACCCATCAGCGGCGGCAGCATCAGCGGCATGTTCGGCTTCTTCTTCCGTGACGAGCCCGTGCGCAACTTTGCCGATGCCAAAGAGGCGGACCACGAGCAGTTTGGTCGGCTCCACCGGGCCATGTTGGAGCGGGGTGTCTACTTGGCGCCCAGTGGCTTTGAAGCGGGCTTCACCTCCCTGGCCCACAGCGACAACGACATCGACACCACCCTGGAGGCCTTCCGCGAGTCCTTTGCGGAGATTGCCTGACCTTTGCGGAGAGGCTGACGCCGGTCAGCGCCGCCAGCGGGCCAGAAACGCCACCAACACCAGCAGCGCCAGCAGGACGGCCCCCAGATCAATCAGTCCCCAACTGGTCAGCCAGATACCCATTCAGTCAAAATACAGCACACTCACCAGCCGGCATTGATCTTCCGCCATCCGGGCTGTTTCCAGCAGGGTGTGGCTGTCGTGGAACACCATGCAGACGAGCTGGTCGCAGCGCTCAATAATCTCCTGGTTGCAAAGGCGGCTGGCCTCTTGTAATGGAAGGTGGTCGTGCTCGGGCTTTTCAACCAGGTGAAGCACCTGCTCCATCTGCTGGCGCGACTCCCTGCTCTGCCGTGAAAGGCTCTGGGGCAGCACCACCGTCAAGGCGCTGGGCCTGACCGCCAGAACACCGCGAATAACGGCGGCATTGGTTCCCAGGGCGCCGGAGGTAAGCAAGCTGTGGCCTTCTCGTGCCAGGGCGCTGGCCAGCAACTCCACCAAGTGGGACGTGGTCATGGCCACGTGCCGGGATCCCAGCATGGCGATGGACCGCTTGGCCTGGCTGTTGAGCAGGGCCAACTCATGGGCCAGTGTATCAACCCGATCCACCGGGGGCGCGTCAAGGGATCTGGGCAAGGGGGACACAAAGCTCTCTGCAAGGTAGCAGTCACCCTGTTCCATGGGTGCTTTTACAACTGTTCCGTGTTCCGGGATGGGTATTCAGGAGTGGGGCAGCTTGAGTCGCTCCATGAGGGGGGTGAAGTCGCAATTCTCCTGGATCAAGCGCAAGGCAAAGCTGGCCTTGACGGGTTCATGGAGCCGTACGTTGCCAAAGGCCCGCTCCACCAATGCCACTGTATTCAAGGTGTCCTTGCTCACCTTCAGCAGGGGCACTTCCAACTCCCCGGCCCGGGTGATCAATTCGGGGAGAGGGGACGACGCTCCTGTGAGAATCAGGCACTGGGTGGAGGCTTCCAGGGCCGCCAGTTGGATGTCGGTGCGGTCCGCGCCGGTCACCACGGCCATGTTGCGCTGTCGTCGGAAGACCTGCATGGCTGAATTGACGCTCATGGCCCCAATGGACAGGGTTTCCACCAGAAGATCCAGCCGCTCCAGGCAGCACAGCACCTCCGCATCCAGCCGCTGACTCAGTTCACGGACACTCACACTCCGCAGTAGGGGACTGCGGGGCAGCACACCCAGCAGTGGCAGGTTGAAACGCTTCAGCAGGGGCTCCAGGTCCCGCTTCAAGGCGGGAACAGCCTCCGGATCCACGGCATTGAGCACCACACCCATGGCCTGTCCTTCCAGGCGATTAACGGCGTCCAGGAGCGGCTCCAGGCTGGCGCTGCCCTGCCAGGGATGAATCAGCAGCACCGGAGCACCCAGACGGGTGGCCAGGGCCGGCAAGTGCAAGCCAAAGCAGCAGCCCTCGGCTAAGGAGCCAGGACCCTCCATGATGGTCACCTGCGCTGTGGAGGCCTCCAGTTCTTTCTGCAGTGCCGGAAAATAATTCCGCTCCATGGCCTGACCCAGATGGGCACAGTCAAGCTGTGCGGCGGCGGCGGACGCCGCCAGGGAGGGAATCAAGTCCCTGGGCGCCAACTGGAGCATGTCCCCAATCAAGTGGGCGTCATCGTCAAAGAGACGGTCCGAGGACCGGCACTGGCGCTCTAGGCTGGTGGCCAGCGGTTTGCTGTAGCGAAAGCTGATACCCCGGGATTTGAGCCACTGGGCAACGCCCAACACAAGGGCGGACTTGCCACTGTAAGGCTCTGCCGAGCCGATCAACATGGTGACGGACAACGCCAGGACCAGATGCTAAAGGCACTTTAAGCAGACAACACCTGAGTCCAGAAGGCCTGGGGCAGGTCGGCCGCCTGTTCACCGCTGGGACGCCCTGCCTGGCTGCGGCACACCTCCAGCAGCCAGAGCACGGCCTGATAACTGGGGACGGAGAATTGATAGCAGGCTCCCGGAACTGGGCGGATGGTCAAGGTGCAGGGGCACGGGTCGGCGGGAAGCTGGCCGGGTTGCCACCGCAGGGAAAACCCGATGGATTCCCCATCTTGAATCTGTCGGACCCCCGCGAGTTCTCCTCGGGAGAATATGGCCATGGCGTCTCCAAAGTGGCTGGATCCCGGCGCGGCAGCGCAGTAGGGCCGAAACAAAGACACTTGGTTCCGGCTCTGGCTAGGGTGAGGGTGAGCAGAGGTCTCCATGGGCTGCTGGTCAGGGACACAAGCAAGGATTCCCGCAGGA
Source organism: Candidatus Synechococcus spongiarum (assembly GCF_900047545.1). Classification (GTDB taxonomy): domain Bacteria; phylum Cyanobacteriota; class Cyanobacteriia; order PCC-6307; family Cyanobiaceae; genus Synechococcus_B; species Synechococcus_B spongiarum_C. The sequence continues at coordinate 2 of NZ_FITM01000149.1, read as the reverse complement.
GA
>NZ_FITM01000161.1 GCF_900047545.1 Candidatus Synechococcus spongiarum | reverse complement strand
CTCCCCACGTCACCCCTGTCACGTTCCCAAGGAACTGAACCAATCGGAACCATTGATCGAGCTCTCACCGAGGACAGGCCTTAATCTAACGGATATTTTGGTCCTGTGCAACACGAATTCCGGATCAGGGGACCAGGACCAGCCGCCTTTTTCCCAGCTTAACACGGCTCCTGGCCCCTGTCAACCCTTGCCGCAACTGGCTTTTGGTGGTGGCTTCCCCTGATCCAGAACTGGGGTAATGGTAAAATCCATAACGAGAGGGCCTTCCGTTTATGTGGTGCAGGTGCATACTGAACCAGGTCAGGCCTGATTTGGGAACCTCCCCCCAACCCCACCCCAAGGTCTGGACAGCCTGAACAACAGACCGCAGCAGGGCTCCTTCCCTGCCAAACTCAAGGCCCAGCTGGGTTGTGGGGCCACTGCCGCCGTGGGTGGCGGCATCATCATTGGTGTGCTTGCTGTCCCCGCCACCTGTGAACGGCCCTCCAGCCGCTCCCCCTACTTATCATCACCCCCAGACGCCGCAACGGGGTCTTATCCGTCATGTAGTTGGGTGCTGGCGGTGCGGCAAAGGCTGTAGCTCAACTCCAGCCGCCCGAGACCCTTGAGGGGCTCGTTGAAGTCCAGGGAGTGGAGCAGCACTGTGCGAGCCGTAGGGTCCAAGACCCGCAAACTCACCCGCATCCAGTTGTTGCCGAGATCAATGGGGTGCAGGTGGATGGCGGTGGCGTCCTCGGGCTGCTCCCGCCAAAGCTGGGCGGCGGTCTGGGCCAGCAGCCGCAACATGCCCCGCACCTGTTGGAAGTGCTCCAGGGTGGAGGTTTTCTGCATCAGGGTGTTGTCGATGAGCTCCGGATGGAGTGGGTAGCCCTTGCGCAAGGCCTCGGTCCGATCATCACTCGCCTGGCCACCACGACCCAAGGCCAGGGTGAATGGTTGAGGCCGATCAGGACATGGGTCTTGCCGCCGCCGTAGCTGGTCCAGCCCCAGAATGGGAAGTCCCCGGGCTTGGCCATGGTTTCTCCCATCGAGCACTTTGTGAACCGTTCACTGGGTACCTGGACGGCCCAGCGCAGTGGCCACAACCTGGCCTTTCGTCACGTGGAAGAGGTGGAGTCCGAGATTCGGATTGCGCCCATGGACCCGGAGGATCCCCAGTTGACGGAGCTTCTGGCCAGCAACCAGGTGGCGTCCAGCGCCATGTGCTGCCCCTTCTCGGTCACGTGGCAGGGCACCTCCGATTGGGACGAGAACGCCACCAGCGACGGGAGTTGCCTCCTGGTGCCCGTACCCGAGAGCGATACCACCGGCCGCCTGCTCCGCAGCCAGGGTTATACCGAGACCATCCCTGCTGTTGGCCACTACCGCTTTAGTGATGATGGCACCTTTGTACTGGTCACCCCCTATGAGCGGGCCAGTGCGGAAGAGCGGGTATGGTTCGCCACGGATGACCTGCGGTTGCGGGTCGCGCTGATGCGCACCTCCTCCGGCCGCGGTGTGCTGCAGGCCTCCTTCTCCTCGGAGATCCGCCAGCGGTCCACCTGAGACCAGGACTGGCGCCACACCACCACTACTGATCATGGATGATGCCTGCTTCCTGCGTTTCTGCCGCCTTCTGGCCGGCCGCTTCACCAACCAGGATCAGGCAGTGGCCGATCCCGTGCATTTTGCCCATATCCACGTGGCTTTCCACCCGCTGGAGGGTGGATCCTTTGGTCCGCTCTGGTATTACTCCGAGCAGGCCTATGACCATGACCTCTGGTCCCCCTACCGCCAGGGTGTCCATTGCCTGGTGCGGCAGGAGGGGTTGGTGCGGGTGGAAAACTACAGCCTGGAGGATCCCGTGGCGGCGGCGGGCGCCACTCGGAATGCAACCATCCGCGCCACCATCAAACCGGAGCAGCTTAAGCCGCGTCCGGGCTGCGCCATGGAGTTTCGTGGTGCGGCAACAGGGGGCTTCACGGGCTGTGTGGAACCCGGTTGCCGCTGTCTGATTCCCCGGGATGGCCAACTCACCTATCTGGTGAGCGAGGTGGAGATGGATGAAGAGCGGTGGATCAGCCGTGATCGGGGGTTTGACCCCCAGACCCACGAGCAGCTTTGGGGATCAGAGCATGGGGCCCTGCGCTTCCGCCGCACCGAGCGCTACGATCAGGGGGTTGGACCCCATTGGCTCCGGACGACCACGTAAGGAGTCGGTTCCTTGAGAAAGAAAAAAATAGGGCTTGCAGTATCCATTCGCACACAGGATATCCGATTGTAAAGCTTAGCCGGGCAAAGGTCTGTCCCCCCTGAGACTATTGAGCGTCCATTATGGGCAGCCCCAATGCGGTCAGTGAGAGAAGGTCTCAGCGTGCTGAGTGTGCTTTCTTGATGAGCTGAAGTGCTCTTGGGTGCTGACCAGGTCAGGCAGACGCCTTGTCTGCCTAACATTTGCCAAACATTCTTCGACCCCTCGTCGAGATCAGGAGCCTTTCTTCAATGTTTGACGCCTTCACCAAGGTTGTTGCCCAGGCTGATGCCCGGGGTGAGTTCATCAGCGCTGGTCAACTTAACGGCCTCTCTGCCGTTGTTGCCGACAGCAACAAGCGGATGGATGCGGTCAACCGCATCACGTCCAACTCTTCCAGCATCGTGGCCAGCGCTGCCCGCAGCCTTTTCGCCGAGCAGCCTTCTCTGACCGCCCCCGGTGGCAATGCCTACACCAGCCGCCGCATGGCCGCCTGCCTGCGGGATATGGAAATTATCCTCCGCTACGTCACCTATGCCGTCTTCACCGGTGATGCCAGCGTTCTGGAGGACCGTTGCCTGAACGGTCTGCGGGAGACGTACCTGGCCCTGGGAGTGCCTGGTGCTTCTGTTGCAGCCTCTGTCCGCAAGATGAAGGACACTGCCGTCTCCATCGTCAACGACCGCACCGGTATCACCTCTGGTGACTGCACCTCCCTCGTTGCAGAAATCGGTCTCTACTTCGACCGCGCCGCCGCTGCCGTGGCCTGAGCCAGGCCCCAGCTTCACGCGCTCAACTCTCTTAAGCACTAGTACCGTTTTCCATGAAAACCCCCCTCACCGAATCCGTCGCCGCTGCCGATTCCCAGGCCCGCTTCCTCTCCAACAGCGAGTTGCTGTCTGGCTTGGGCCGCTTTGGCCATGCCGCCGACTGCCTCGCCGCCGCCAAAGCGCTTACCGCCAAGGCCGACAGCTTGGTGAACGGCGCCACCCAGGCCGTCTACAACAAGTTCCCCTATACCACCCAGATGCAGGGGAGCCAGTATGCCTCCACCCCGGAAGGCAAGGCCAAGTGCGCCCGTGACGTGGGCTACTACCTGCGCATGGTCACCTACTGCCTGGTGGCTGGCGGCACCGGCCCGATGGACGACTACCTGATTGCCGGCCTTGAGGAGATTAACCGCACCTTCGAGTTGTCTCCCTCCTGGTACGTGGAAGCCCTGAAGTACATCAAGGCCAACCACGGCCTCAGTGGCAACTCTGCCACCGAGGCCAACACCTACATCGACTACGCCATCAACGCCCTCGTCTGAACTCAACCTGCCTGGGTTCAGCGTCCGGCTGAATGTCAGAATGGAACCCTCTGTGGGCTCCTTTTCTGCTGTTGCATGTCGCAAGGGACACCCCTGAATGAGGCCCAGGCCCTGGACTGGTTGCGCCAGTTGAAGGATTCGGGTCAGCGCTACTACGCCGCCTGGTGGCTGGGACGAATGCGCTCCAACCACCCGGAGGCGGTGCCCCTGTTGATTCAGGCCCTGGCGGAACGTGGTCCTCGTCCGGATCCCGTAAGCGGCATTGACGAGCCCAATCCCATTGCCCGCAACGCGGCCCGCGCCCTGGGCAAGCTGGCCGATGACCGGGCTGTTGCTCCCCTGTTGGAGGCCTTGGAGTCCTCCGATGATGGGTTACGGGAAGCGGCGGCACGATCCCTGGGCCAACTGGGCGCCCTGAAAGCGCGGCAGCCCATGCTGCGGCGCTTGGCGCCGGGACCACTGGTGGCAGGGGCCCCCCGCCCGGGCAGCAGCCGCCTGATGGAACCCTGTGAGGCACTTCTGGAGGCCCTGGGCGCCCTGGGTTGGCAGGAGGAGGATGGGTCTGGCACCATCACGGACCATGAACCGCTGCTGGCGGTGGTGCGGGCTTATGGGGACCATGAACGCCCGCTGATCCGCTCTGCCGCCTATCGCAGCTTGCTGCAACTCACCCGGGAGAATTGCTGGGGTGAGCAACTGGTCAACCTGCTGCTGCACAACGAACTCCAGGTGCGTCGTGCGGCCTTGCTGGACTTGGGCGTCACCGGCTGGCGGCCAGCGGGCAGCGCCATTGCCCGAACCTTGGCGGAGAACAGCCTGAAACTCATTGCCTTGCGGGGCCTAGTCGAGAACAGCCCGGCGCGGAACCAGGCCAGCCTCTCTCCCTCAGCGGCGGAGGTGGAGTTGCTGGTTGCCATGGACGATCTTCTCTAATCCGCTACCCCGCCCCATGTCCTCCACGCCCCCAGATTCCCGGCAGGTGCAAGCCCTCGTGGATGCCGTGCAGGCCGCCCAGACCGCCGATGACCTCACCGGTGCCGTAGAAGACCTCTCCGCCTGTGCCCATCCCATGGCCATCCCCTGTCTGATCCAGGTGTTGGGCTTTAACAACCCCGGGGCGGCGGTGGCGGCGGTGGATGGCCTGGTGGCCATTGGCACCACTGCGGTGCCGGCCATCCTCGCCAATCTGGATGAGTACAACTACGGCGCCAGGGCCTGGAGTGTGCGGGCGTTGGCGGGGATTGGAGATCTGCGGGGTCTCCCCTTGCTGGAGCGGGCCCTGGCACAGGATATTGGCCCCAGTGTGCGCCGGGCTGCGGCCCGGGGCATGGGTGGCCTCCAACCCCATGGCTTCACTGCCCAGCAGCGGCAGGAACTGGCGGAGCGGATTTTGCCCCAGCTCAAGGCCGCCTGCGCAGATGAAGAGTGGATCGTGCGCTATGCCGTTGCCGTGGGGCTGGAGGGCATGGACCATTGGTGGCAACCCCCTGCTGCCCAGCGACAGCGCCTGCTGGACACCCTGCAGCCGTTGGCTGATCCCCGTCAAGAAGTGGCGCCGGTGGTGTGGCTGCGGGCCCGGTTGGCCCTCCACCGTCTGACAACCGCCGCCCCTGTGACCCGTGCTTGATTGCCTGCCATGGTCTTGATCGCCCGCCGTCTGCTGGAGCAACTCAGCGGCGTCTTTTCCAACGAAGCCCAGGCGGTGGCCAATCCACCCCTGTTTGCCTCCATCCAGGTGGTGTTCCGCCCCACACCCCAGTTGCCCCCCGGTTCCCTGCTGCTGGAGCAGGCCTATGCCCTGGATCCGAGCCAGCCCTACCGCATCCGGGTGCTGCGGGTGCGCCATCACCGGGAGCAGGGCTTGATCATTGAAAATTGGGCCCTCCACCATGGAGAGCGCTTTTACGGCGCCACCATGGACCCGGAGCGCCTGGTGCAGGTCCAGCAGGAGGATTTGACCCTGCTGCAGGGCTGCACCTACCTGGTGGAGACGGCAGGGGACGGGTTCCGGGGTGAGGTGGAGCCTGGCTGCAACTGCCGTGTACAGCGCGCCGGCCGGGACACCTATCTGGTGAGTCGTTTCCAGGTGGGGGAGGGCTGGCTGCGCACCACGGATCAAGGCTTTGATCCCCAAACCCATGACCATGTCTGGGGTGGCGTCGCCGGTGCATTTGAATTTGAACGCACCGGCAGCTTTGCGGCGGAATTGCCTGAGTTCTGGTAATCCAGGCGTTGGGCATCAAGCTACTGGTTCAGTGTTGGCCCATGGCTCAGCTCCCCGGGGCACCCGCTGGTGGAACAGTTCTTCCAGATCATCCACCACCTGCTCAACAGTGATCCCATCGGTGGCCACCACCACCCCGTCCTCCGCCTGGCGCAGCGGCGCTTCCGTGCGGGTGCGGTCCAGGTGGTCCCGCTCGGCAATCTGGGCCTCCAGCGTGGCCAGTGGTGGTGGCGTCTGACCCCGCTGGGTCATGTCGGCAGCCCGGCGCCGCGCCCGCTCTGCCGCAGTGGCGGTGAGATACACCTTCAGTTCCGCATTGGGGAAGACGGCAGTGCCCATATCCCGCCCTTCGCTCACCAGTCCGCCCTGCTGGCCAAACGCCCGCTGTTGCCGGGTGAGCACCTGGCGCACCTGGGGCAGGGCCGCCACCCGGGGAACGGTGGCGGTGACCCGGGGAAGACGAATGGCGTCACTCACATCCACCCCGTTGATGCAGATCACCTGCTGCCCATGGTCTCCCCAGGCGAGCCGCAACTCCATGGTCTCCAAAAGCTGTTGCAGGGCTGCATCGGAGCGGATGGGCTGCCGGTTCTCCAGCATGAGCCAGGCGACGGCGCGATACATGGCGCCGGTGTCCAGATGGAGCAGGCCCAGCCGTGCCGCCAGGAGACGGGTCACCGTGCTTTTGCCCGTTCCCGCCGGGCCGTCAATGGCGATGATGGGCTGGCGGCTCAGCAGGAAGCGGTGATCCAACAGGCGGACTGGACCCACGTGGACCGCCACCCCCAGCAGGGCCACCCCATCCAGGTGCGGGCAGGGCTGCAAGGTGAGGGGATGCACCAGTTGGGCGTAGTCCACCCGCAGTTCGGTGGCGTCCAGGCGAGCCCGCACAAGCTGCTCCAGGACGGCGCTGCGGCGCTCCCCGGCCTGCACCGCGGCCTCTGCGTCCCCCAGAGCCTGGGGCAACAGGGCAGCCTGCCGCCGCTGGGACGGGCTGAGGCGGCTGTTTCTTGAGCTGCAGGGAAGACCGTCCCCTTCCCGCACCACCGGCACCGGCAACAGACGGCAGCGCTTCTCGCACAACGCAGGCAGGCACTGGCGCAGCACAGTGAGTTGTTGCCAGTCCTTTTCCCCCATTACCACCAGGGCGGGCTGTACCCGCTCCAGGAGCCGCGCCATCACCATGAGCACCCCCTCAAAATGGCCTGGCCGCCAGGGACCACAGAGGGTCTGGATCAGGGAAGGCTTGATTGGCGGCCCGCTGCCGGCGTGGCTACGGTCCGGGTTGGCGTCCCCATAGATGTGCTCCACCGTGGGGAACCAGACGGCGTCGGTGTCGGCAGCCTGTTGAATGTCCCTGTCAGGGTGTCTCGGGTAGGTGGTGAAATCCTCTCCCGCTGCAAATTGGGTGGGGTTGACGAACACACTCACCAGGACCCGCCCCCCTGCGCCACGGGCAGCGCGGATGAGTTGCTGATGGCCGCGATGCAGTCCACCCATGGTGGGGACAAAATGGATGGGGCCACCGGCAGCGGCCAGCCATTGGTCCAACTCGCTGTTACTGCGCAGGATCACCATGGCCCCCTTGGTCGGCATGTCAACGTTCCCCAGCACGGCATGGCCATTCATCGTCTCATCAACCCAAGACTTTGCCAGGCTTCACCATGGACTATCGCAGCGCAGGTGTGGACATTGAAGAGGGCAACGCCTTTGTTGCCCGGATCCGCACCATGGCAGCCAGCACACGCCGTCCTGAAGTGGTGGGCAGCCTGGGGGGATTTGGGGGACTCTGCCGCGTACCCGCCGGCCTGCAACAGCCCCTGCTGGTGTCAGGAGCCGACGGGGTGGGCACCAAACTGGCCCTGGCGCAGGACTGGGGCTGCCACCGGCAGGTGGGGGTGGACCTGGTGGCCATGAGCGTGAATGACGTGATCACCAGCGGTGCCGATCCCCTGTTCTTCCTGGACTACATCGCCAGCGGTCGCTTGATGAGTGATCCGTTGGTGGCGGCTGTGGACGGCATGGCCTGGGCCTGCCGCATCAGCGGCTGCGCCCTGCTGGGGGGAGAAACCGCAGAAATGCCCGGCTTTTATGAAGACGGCCGCTACGACCTGGCCGGCTTTTGCGTGGGGGTGGTGGATGCCCCGGCCCTGGTGGACGGACGCCACATCCAACCTGGGGATCAGGTGATCGCCGTGGCCAGTTCAGGTCCCCACAGCAACGGCTTTAGCCTGATTCGACGGGTGTTGGACCACACCGGTGTGGATCCCCATGCCCTGTGTCCAGAGCCGGGGTGCAACAGGAGTCTGGCGCAGCAACTCATGGAGCCCACCCGTCTGTATGCCCCGCTGGTGCGGCAGTTGCGCCGGCAGGCCGTTCCCCTTCACGGGATGGTGCATATTACCGGTGGCGGCTTGCCAGGGAACCTGCCCCGTTGTCTTCCCGAAGACGCCGACCTGCACGTGGCGCTTGATGCAGACAGCTGGTCAATTCCACCCTTGTTCCACTGGTTGCAGCAGGAGGGGCAGATTCCCGAGGCCGACCTGTGGAGCACCTTCAATCTGGGCATTGGCTTTTGCCTGGTGGTGCCCCCTGACAGGGTAGAAGACACCCTGGTCTGCTGCCGGAATTGTGGTGAACGGTCCTGGTGCCTTGGGGAAGTCCTGGCGGGTCAGGGACCGGTAGAAGGACTGCCAAAGCCACCCCATGTGGCAAACTAAGGCCGTGAACAGCGTTCATACATTCTCTAACTCCGCTTAACCGTGACTTCCAGTTTCCCCTCCAATCGCATCACCCGCCGTCGCAGTTCCGCCAGCCCCAGCCTCCAGTCTCCCAATCGCCCCCAGCCACGTCCCCCACTGCGCAGCGTCGCCCCGCCCTCCCGGGCCCCCTTCCTCACCCTGAACGACCACGGCAGGGTGTACGTGGCCGATCTCCCCAAGCTGAGTGATGGTCAACTGGCCAACCTGGCGAGGGAAGCCAGCGAGGTGTTCGCCAGTTTGGAGCAGCGCATTTCCCAGCTTGAGGCTGACCTGGACACCACGCCACGGGATGCGGTCATCCGTGCCTGCACCAAGCGGGACGTGACAGCGCGGTTCATGAAGGTCATTGAAGAGGAGCAGAACAACCGTCGCAGCAACCCCCAGTTGATGGCCGCTGCTGGTGAGTCCCTCTCCCGCGCCTTCATGGAAGTGGCCCGCCACCGGCTCCCAGGGAAGATGTTCAACTCCTTGCTGCAAGAGGCAGTGGCCCTCGTGAATCAGCAGGAGCAAGGACGGCACCGCAGACCCATGACGGAGCGCCTGCCCGTGATGGTGTCCGACCTGTCGGATACCGGAGCACCCAACCCGCTCACGCCCTGATCATGCCCCGAGAAGACCTATGTCCTCAAGAAAAGGCGTCAGCCAGCCGGGGACACCGTCACGTTTCCAGCGCCACCAGCGCCCTTGCCCCAGATACACGTCTTCCCCTGTGAGGTAGGCCTTGGCCAACTCGGCTGCGGGGAGTTTAGCAAGGGTGTCGCCCCGACTGGCGCGCCGTAGCCTCCGTGAGGCCAGGTGACAAGGTGGCGTTTGTCTTGGCGACGGCGACATGCAGAGATCCCCCACTCTAGAAGATGGCATCCTTGAAGCTAACGACTGACTTCAAAACTGCAAGGGCTCCCAAACGCAGGGCCACAGGGAAGCGCCATGATTGTCAGGGGGCGTCTGGCGCCGGAAAGCCCAGTTGCCGGCCGGTCCAGGCGGCCGTGACTGGCGCCAGAAGGATGCCGTTGCGGTAGTGGCCACTGGTGAGCAACACACCAGAGGCCAGGGTGGCCAACAGCGGCGCCGGGCGACCCATGGGCCGGGCCCGCACCCCCTGCCAGCGGCCCAGCACCTGGGCCTGCCGCAGCCACGGTGGAGCTGCGCCATCCAGCCCCAGCATCTGGTCAAAGCATTGGCCCTGACCCTGGTCACCGGGCTCCACGGTTGCCCCGATCCACAACCGCTGGCCCTGGAGGCGAGGGATCAGGTGGACTCCGCGCCACACCACAGGTCCCGGCAAGCCCTGTGGCGGCAGCATGGGACAGTGGAGTTCAGCTGCCTGTCCCAGCACCGGCGTCATGGGCCAGTTCAAGCGGATGGCCGGATCCAGAGCCGCCAGCAGCCGACCGGTACCCAACCCTGTGCAGAGCACCACGGCTGAAGCCAGGAGGGTTGTGGGGCAGTCGGGATCGCTGGCTTGCAACTGAAGGCGCCAGTTCTTGCCTTCAGGTTGGAGGCCTATCACCTGGGCGGACTGGCGCTGGACACCCAGCTGCTCGCCGGCCCCAGCCAGGGCTGCCAGCAGTGGGGCAGGATCCAGTTGTCCATCCTGGGGAGACCAGAGGCCACCCTGCAGGTTGCTGGATGCCAGGGCGGGCCAGCGGTTGAGGAGTTCGTCACGGGTGCGCCACGCCAGAGGGACACCTTCCCCCAAGCGCTGGTGCGCCAGCGCTTGGAGCCACTCCACCTCGTCCGCCTGATGGCAGAGCACCGTGAGCCCCCATTGCTGGGGGACGGGTCCCAGCAACGGCAACCACTGGCGCCACAGGGCAAGGGAGGCGCGCCGCAATCGCCAGCTTCGGCCACGGAGGCGCCGGCTGCAATGGCCCATCAGCACCCCCAAGGACGCCAGGCTGGCGGGCCGCTCCAAGCCGGTGTGGGGAGCAAGCCACACCACCTGGGCGCCGCAGCGGGCCAGCCACCAGGCCGTGACACTGCCCACGCTTCCGGCCCCCACCACGGCAATCACGTCAGGACGTATCGGCATGGGCTAGAACCAACCATTCCCTGGTGTGGTCCAGGAAGGGAGAGCAGGTGTACCTTGAACGAGGCCACGCAACACGTCCATGAGGCTGCATTGCTCCCGCGCTGTCGTCACGCTCCTCCGTCTCATGGCGCCAGTGGTCGTCATGGCATTCATGCTCTTGCCTCTCCTGGCCACCCCCGGTGCTGCCTATGCCTATGTTGACGTCGGCATTGACATCGAGGAGGAAGTCATGCAGGAGGTCATTGACCCCTGCTTTCTCGCTGTTGTTCGCAAAAACAAGCGCACCAACCCAGATCTGTATGCAGACATGGACGACAATGATCTTCTTAACATGATGAAAGCGCTGAGCCCGGAGGATTCCCTAGCCATGGCTTCCGACTTTGCAGCCTCACTGGACCTGCAGAGCATGACCCGCAAGGAACGTTTCAAGGTGTATGCGTTGGGCAGGGACATGTGCGTCTCCAAAGCCTCAGTTGACTGAATCGAATCACCATGCCAGCCTTCACTAGGCTCAGCCCGCCCTCCCAGGGGACCGCCATACGTTTCGAGGGGGGGCACCCTGTTGTTCCCGATGAACCCGTCATTCCCTTCATTCGTGGGGACGGCACCGGCGTGGACATCTGGCCTGCCACCCGGCGGGTGTTGGACGCAGCCGTGCAGGCTGCCTACGGCGGCGGGCGTCGCATTCAGTGGTTCAAGATCTATGCCGGGGACGAGGCCTGTCAACGCTATGGCGATTTCCAATACCTGCCTGAAGACACCCTGACCGCCATCCGCCAGTACGGCATCGCCATTAAGGGACCCCTCACCACCCCGGTGGGGGGCGGCATCCGCTCCTTGAACGTGACGCTGCGGCAACTGTTTGACCTATACTGCTGTGTGCGACCCTGCCGGTATTACGCAGGCACCCCCAGCCCCCACAGACACCCGGAGGAGTTGGACGTGGTGGTCTATCGGGAAAACACGGAAGACATCTACATCGGTGTGGAGTGGGCCGCTGACGACCCCGTCGGCCAGGAACTGCTGCGCCACCTGAACGAGACAGTGATCCCCGCCAACGGCAAGCTGGGGAAGCGCCAGCTTCGCCCCGGCTCCGGCCTGGGCATCAAGCCGGTGAGCAAGATGGGCACCCAGCGCCATGTGCGCCGCGCCATCCGCCATGCCCTGGGACTGGAAGGCCGCAAACGCCATGTGACCCTGGTCCATAAGGGGAACATCATGAAGTTCACTGAGGGCGCCTTCCGGGATTGGGGCTACGAGTTGGCCACAACAGAGTTCCGCGCCGTGTGCGTCACGGAGCGGGAAAGCTGGGTGTTGGACAACCTGGCCAAGGATCCCCAACTGTCGGTGGAGAGCAATGCCCGCGCCATTGACCCCGGCTACGACAACCTCACCCCCGCCAAACAGGAAGTCATCTGTGAAGAGGTGGGGGCCATCCTGGACAGCATTAGCGAATCCCACGGTCAAGACCGTTGGCGCCGGATGGTGATGGTGGATGATCGCATTGCCGATAGTGTGTTTCAGCAACTGCAAACCAGGCCGGGGGAGTATTCCGTTCTGGCAACCCTCAACTTGAACGGGGACTACATCTCCGATGCCGCTGCGGCCATTGTGGGGGGACTGGGCATGGCACCCGGCGCCAACATCGGCGATGATGCCGCCATCTTCGAGGCCACCCACGGCACCGCCCCCAAGCACGCCGGCCTGGATCGCATCAATCCCGGCTCTCTGATCCTCAGTGGTCAGATGATGTTGGAATTCCTCGGCTGGCATGAAGCCGCGGCGCTGGTCAATCACGGCATTGGCCAGGCCATCGCCAACCGCTGCGTCACCTACGACCTGGCCCGCATGATGGACCCCCCGGTGGATCCCCCCCTGAAGTGTTCAGAGTTTGCCGACGCGATTATCCACCACTTCCCCCAACACTGACCGCCACCAGCAGCACGCCAAAGCCCAGGCGATAGACAACAAACACCCAGGTGCTGTGTTGCTGCAGAAACCGCAGCAGCCAGGCAATGGCCAGCCAGGAGGAGAGGGCAGCGCTCAGCACCCCCACCACCAGGGGCAGGACACCCCCCAGGCCGGGGCTGGTAAGGGACTCTTTCACTTCCGCCAGGCCCGCCATGGTGATGGCCGGAATCCCCAGCAAAAAGGAGAACCGTGCCGCTGCCGCCCGTTGCCAGCCCATGAGCAGCGCCGCCGTGAGGGTGCTGCCCGAGCGGGACACCCCCGGCACCAGGGCCAACATCTGCGCCAACCCCAGGAGCCACCCCGCCGTGACACTCACCTGACCAAGGCCATGACGGCGACGCCCTAGCCGCTCCGCCAAGGCCAGCAGCGCCGCCATCACGATGGACACCACACCGATCCCCGCCAGGCTGCGCAGCACCGATGCCCCGTAGGCCTCGTAGAAGAATAGCCGAACGGCAAGACCAGCCACAAGAATGGGCACGGTGCCTGCCACAATGGCCAGCCCCAGCTGCGCCTCCGGGGCGTTCAGATTTCCTTGCTGAAGCCCCTGTAGCAGCCCCAGGCCCAGTTGGCGCAAATCCTTCCGGAAATAGGCAAGTACGGCCCCGATGCTGCCAAGCTGCAACACCGCAGTGACCGCCACGCCAGGATCACCCCAGCCCAGCAACACTGGCACCGCCTTGAGATGGGCCGTGCTGCTGATGGGGAGAAACTCGGTGAAGCCCTGGACAATACCCAGCACCAGGGCGTGCCAGCACGCCAGTGCCAGCCCTGTGGCGCCATGATCTGTGAGGTTCAGGGCAGCCAGGTGGATGGGGGGCATGGGTGTATAAAGTTCATACTGAATCATGCATGACCAATGCTGGTCCATCCTTCCCGCCTTCAGCAGTCGGCGTGTCAAGAACTTCCATCCGTGCAGGGGGCGACGGCGCAAAACGGGCTTCAAGGCGAACGACCTGACAGGGGGCAAGTTGCTTGTGATCGATCAGGCGCGCCACAAAATCGAACGCTGACGTGTGCTCCGGAAGAGCTTCTTGCACTTTCCAGGTCCATTTTGCGCGTTGAAACAGCAGTTGATCTTCAGGACATAGACGGCCAGCTTGTCGGAGGCGACTTATTCGAAATAGCAGCTCGCCTTCCCACTCAGTTCATTGACCTGCTCATCCTTGATCCACCATATAATCTAACAAAAAACTACAATGGAAATTACTTCAGAAAACTGGATAAAGAATGTTACACATCTTGATTTGAGAGCGTGATAGAATTACTGATTCCAATGATGAAGCCTACAGCCACGCTCTATGTCTGTTCCGATTGGAAGACATCAGCCTTGGTATTGCCAGTTTTGGAGAAACGATTTTTGGTACAAAACAGAATCACTTGGGAACGGGAAAAAGAGAGAGGTGCAAGGCGAAATTGGAAGAACAATACGGAAGATATTTGGTTTTGTATCAATTCTGAGAATTATTACTTCGATGTAGATGCCGTAAAACTGAAGCGCAAAGTGTTAGCACCTTATCGCGTGAATGGAGACCCGAAGGATTGGAAGCGCGAGGGCGACGGAAATTTTCGTTTAACACATCCATCCAACATTTGGACAGATTTGACGGTACCATTCTGGTCAATGTCTGAAAACACTCCTCATCCTACACAAAAGCCAGAAAAGTTATTCGCAAAGTTAATTCTTGCGAGTTCCCGAAAAGGTGACTTTGTCTTTGACCCGTTCTTGGGGAGTGGCACATCTGCAGTGGTTGCGGAAAAACTTTGCAGACGTTGGTGTGGTATTGATATCAATATGGAATACCTCTGCTGGGCGAGAAAACGAATTTCTGCCGTACGATGGGATTCAGCCATCCAGGGATATAAAGATGGCGTATTCTGGGAGCGCAACTCTTCCCCTCAGCAAAAAGGGTATCCCAAGTGAAAAGATAGAAAAACCCTTCTCAAGGAGCAATTTTCGAATGAAGTCGAATTTCTACTACCAAGGTCATCACATGAAAGTGGCAACCAGAACCAAGGAGTACATCAACTCCTTGAATGATTTTCTTTCGCCACAAACAGCCCGTAGCCCAAGAGCCGTCGGAGATGCATTGGAGTTTTTGGTGGCCGACAGGTTCGAGGGCTTCCTGGGAGATTGGTGTAGCGAATATTCGAGAGAGTCTGCACGACGTGCCATGGCCGATATGGCGTTCACCGATGTGTAGGGAATCTACTCTGTGATAGACGTAAAGACCCATAGAGAGGGTACTAGCTTTAACATGCCCAATCTTATATCTGTCGAGCGGCTGGCACGGTTCTATGAATCAGATGCCAACGTCTTCTCTCTCGTCATGATTAAGTATTCGATTAAAGGAACTGATCTTGAAGTTGCAGATGTCTTGTTCACGCCAATTGAGTTTCTTGATTGGGAATGTTTGACTGTAGGCGCCCTTGGCTGGGGACAGATTCAGATTGCCAACTCGAATAACATTCGAACGCTAGAGCGAAATTCAAGAAAAGAGTGGATGTTACAGTTCTGTGATGTCATGATGGATTTCTATCCACGAGAGATTGGCAAGATTACAGAAAGAATCCACCGGTTCGAGAATGTCAGGGAGTATTGGGAGAAGCAACAGGATATTTGGATATAAAGCATCTTTGAAATTGCCGTTCTCTGAACAATGAGACTGTGATTGCATCAGGATGTAATACAGTGTATCCAAACCAGTAAAGGCACCTCTGAACAAGTGTCGAGGGTATTAGGATGTAGTGAGTGACTGGGATCT
>NZ_FITM01000151.1 GCF_900047545.1 Candidatus Synechococcus spongiarum | reverse complement strand
CTCCCACGGCGGATTCCCCAGCACCACGTCAAAGCCGCCTTGCTCCATCACGTCTGGAAACTCCAGGGGCCAGTGGAAGGCGCGGGCGGCGGCAGCGGCTTGGCGGGCCGGCCCCAGGGCTGGCGGCGCCTGTCCGGCCAGGGCTTGCCATAACTCATCGGTGGTGGGCACCGGGGCGGCGTCGGTTTTAGGCAGCAGGAAGGCAGCCACGTAAAGATCCGCGGCGGCTCTGGCTCGCTGGAATTCCAGTGTTTGGCGTAGATCCCGGAAGCGGCTGGCCTTGGCTTGGATTTGCCCCACCGTGTCTTCCCCCAGGTTGCGAAGGCGCGCAAACTTCAGCGCCAGGGGTTTCATGGCCGGCATCAGACCTTCCTGGTCCAGAGTGTCCAGGGCCAGGCTGCCCTGCCCCCTGTCCCTTACCTCCTGGTTGAGCTTCTTGCAGCGTTTGGCGGTGGCTTTGTGGTCGCCGGTCAGGGGTTTGTAGGCGGCGTCGGGAATGCCGTCTTCCAGCACGCTCAGATCAACCAGGCCCAGGAGGGCGTCGCCGCAGCGGATTTGGCTGTCCAGAAAGCCCAGGGGGAGGCCGGGGGTCACCGTCTCGATCCAGAGGGCCACACGGGCGAGTTCCACGGCCATGGGGTTCTTGTCCACCCCGTAGAGGCAGCAGCGGGCCACGTCCCGCAGGGCAAGACGAAAGTCCGCCAACCCTGGGGCACCGTCGGCGCGGATGCGGGCCAGGCAGGTGGCCAGGCGGCGGGCGGCGGCCAGCAGGAAGTGGCCCGAACCACAGGCTGGGTCCAGGACGGAGAGCTTGAGGAGCGCCTTGGCGGGGTCTTCGGCTTTTGCTTCGGTGCGCTCCAGAACGGGGTCAAGGGCGCTGTCCAGCAACGCCTGAACCAGGCTGTCCGGGGTGTAGTAGGAACCCGTGGTTTTGCGCTGGTTGCCTCTCCGTTCGCTGGCCTCGGCGGCAAACACCAGGCTGTGGCCGTCGTCCGCCAGTTGGGGTTGCAACTCCAGGAGGGATTCATACACCGAACCCAACTCTTCGGTTTCCATGGCCCGCCAGTTGACCGGCACCCGACCGGTGCGCTCCGGTAGCCACCCCAAATGCCAGAGGGCTTCCATGAAGGCGTTGTTGGGGAGACGGGCCGTCTTCAGGTGGGGCAACTGGCGGGGATCAAAAAGGCTGCCAAGGGCGGGCAGGGCCAGGCGCGTTTCCCCTTCAGCCAGGGCGCGGAACACCACTTTCATACCCTCGTAGCGGTCATGGTGCTTGTCCCAACTGGCGCGGCGCCGGCACTGGCGGCGCAGGGTGGTGAGGCTATAGCCCTCCCTGTAGAGTTGGCGGGCAGCCTCTGTGCTCCGGGCGGGGTGGAGCAAATTGCGGTCCTCCGCCACCATCAGGAAGATGAGCCGATACACCAGCCGCAGCAGTTCGTTGAACCAGTCCGCCAGGAGGACGTGGCCGGCTTGCAACTGGCGGGCCAGATCACGGTTGGCACTCAGGACGCCGCAACCCAGCACCTTGAGGGCCTGCTGCACCTGGGCCGCCAGTCTGTCCCGGGCGGCTTCTCCAAGGCGGTTGCCTTCCCTGCGCCAGTCTTCCAGAGGGCAATCCGTTGCCGGAGCGCCGGACTGTCCAAAACGGCTGCGGTGGATCAGCAACCAGAACACCGCGAAGGAGGCGGCATCTTCATTGGTGAACATCTCCTTCAGATCCGCTTCGATGTAAGCCGGGCGGGTGAGGGAGGCGTTGTCCCGCAGCAGCCGCATCTGGTGGCCGTTGGTCACCAGGCCCCAGAGGGTGTGGTCGTGATGGTTGAGCCAGTCCTGGAGGGCAAAGGCGGGAGAGCGGGAGCGGTCCGCAGAGAGGCTGGGGCTGCGGCGCTCCAAGTCCTCCCCTAGCGGCGCCACCACCACGGGAACCCGCTCCCCGTCAACGAAGGACACAACAACCCGGTCGGCTGGGGCAACAAGGTCATGGAAGCCAAAGGTCTCCGCCAGAAAATCCCGGACAAAGCGCTGCGTGGCCGCCAGGGAAGGATCGTGACGCCGGGCAAACTCATCCCAGTGAGACTGGCCCACCCGGAAGGCGGTGGAGATGTCCTCGCGAATCGTCAGCCCTTTGCGGATGCCGTAGCTGGCGCGGGTGGTGTCATCGTCCTTGGGGGCGCCAATCTGGGCCACCATGGCGGGGGTGAGGAGATTGCCCTCCAGGCTGAGGGAGGGCCAGGCCCCTATATCGGTGGCAGGTTGACGGGCCACGGCGCTCAATCCTTGGGCGCAGGTAGTTGCCTGGCCTCACTAGTGGCGATGGCATTGCCCAGCCTGGTCTCCGAGGTCATCACGCCATGGGTCACGGGATTAGCAGGCCACTTTAGGACCATGGGTTGGCCACGGCTTACACCGCGCTGGGCACCAGAACAAAGAGGCCGATCACGTCCGGTGGCTGAACGGCCTCCACACTGACGCGGGGGGTTGAAGGGGCCGCAGTCCGCAGTCGATCATGATCCTGGCCCAGTTCAGCAGCGCGGTTGCGGACAAAGTCTGCCAACGGTCCCTTCAGCAGAGCAGGCAGGTGGGCCTTGGCGGTCGTGATGAATCGATCCCGCGCCACCGGTGCCATGTTGGCCGCTGCGGGCGTGTTCAACAACGTCCGGGCCTTTTCCCCTGTGGCCGTGATTGTGCTGTTCCGGGTGGCCGCCAATGCTGCTTCCTCCATGGCCACTAATGCTGCTTCCTCCACCAGAAGGAGCTGCTCGCGCCGGGCATGGGTGGTGATCTTATGGCGGAGTCGCAACAGCAGAAGCCATGTCACCCGCTCAACTGCCGGGGTGCTCCAGGCGCCAACCCGGCCAATGCCCAGACCAGGCAAAGACTCCGGATCCAGGGAAGCTTCCACCAGGGCTTCCGCCGTGGTGGTGACCAGCCCATGGGTTCGGGTCAATCGCTGGGCGCCCGCTGGCGCCGGCTCAGTGGTGGCCAGCCGCACCGATCCCGTCAGGTTCCGCTGTTGGAGCCGTTCCCGCAGACCAGCATCCAGCGCCTCCACATGGGCCAACACCACAGGTGCCTTGGTCTCCAACGGCACGCCAAAGCAGGCCATGGCGCGCTCAAGAAAGACCCGGGCATCATCGGGAGACCCAAGAAGCGTACGCACCTTCTTCCATTCGGGTACCACCTCCTGGGGCTTCATGGCGTTCTGGGCAAAGCGGGTGCGGGATTTCTTTTCGTTCTCCGCCACATCCCGCCAGCGGGTCTCCATGGCTGTGGTGCCCTCCTTAAGGCGCAAATCAAGGACCAACTGGGGGGTGGCGCCCCGCCGCAACACCATGGCAGCCAGCAGCGCATCGGTGACGGGACCACGTTTCTGGGGAAGGGGCACGGTGACGCCCGTGACTTTGCGGATGGCCTCGGCTTTGCGCAGGATCACCTCCAGCACGGCGCCGTCCACAGCGCTGTCGGGGGAGAACATCATGATGGAGCGCACCAGCGGCGCCGGCTGCCCGAAACGATCCACCCGGCCTTCCCGCTGCTGGTGGCGGGTGGGATTCCAACACAGGTCGTAGTGAACCACCGTGTCGAAAACCTGCTGGAGGTTGATGCCCTCGGAAAGGCAGTCGGTAGCCACCAGAAGGCGCTGGGGGCCCTGGGCCATCTCCGCCACCCGATCCCGCCGCTCGTCAGGGGTCAGCACACCGGTGACGGCAGCAAGGGTGAGATGGGGAAAGGCTTGGCGGAGACCATCTCGGACATGCTCCGCCGTGGCAATGTACCGGCAGAACACCACGGGATTGGCACCCTGGCTCAGAAGGGGCCTGAGGGCCTTGACGAGGGCCGCCAACTTGGGATCAGGTTGATTCAGCAAATTCTCGGCCTGGCTCACCAGGGCACGGAGCGCCGGATCATCAGGCGCAAAGGTGGTGCCGGGCTCCAGGTCAACAGCGTCTTGATCCTCTCCGTCTTCGTCGTAGATCCGGGGTTCCAGGCGCTCGTTCTGGCTCAAAGCCCGGTTGCGCAGCGCACTGAGGGCAGCGCGAGGGGATGAGCCCACACAGCGCATCAGCGCCAGGGTGCCCCAAAACGCCAGCCGCCGCTCCCGCTGGCCAGTCCCGGCCTGCTCCACTACAGCAAGGCAGTAGTCCAGCACAGCCTCCTGAAACGCCATGTGGTCTGGCGACAGGGGATAGGGATCTTCGGTGGTCTCGTGTTTGGGGAAGGCGCGGTCCTCGTGCCAGTCCCCTGAGACAAGATCCACTCGCCGCCGCTGCACGAAATGCCGGGCCAGCCGCTCCCGATAGTGGGGATCGTCAAAATCCATCTCCGCAAAGGATGAATCAACGAGCGACAGCAGGCGACCAAACGCCTCCTTGTCTCCGGAGTGGGGGGTTGCCGTCAGCAGGATCATGCGGCGACCTGGATCCTTGGCCAGGTCGGAGAGGAGGTCAAACCGTTGTTGTTTGCCCTTGTGGGTGCCCACGCAGGCATGGGCCTCGTCCACAACCACAAAGTCCGGGCAGGCCCTGGCAAAGGTCTCACGGCGTTTCTCGGCCTTGATGTAGTCCAGGCTCACCACGGTGGCGGGGAAGGCGTCAAAGAGGGTCTGGGACATGGGCAGTCCCCGTTCCAGACGTGCTGCCGTGCCGGCAGTGACGGCAACTGCCGTGATCCCAAAACGCAGTTTCAATTCATCGACCCATTGCTCCACCAGGTGGGGAGGGCAGAGCACGGAGAAGGCGTCCACCTCGCCCCGGTCCCTCAGCTCCCGCAGGATCAGCCCGGCCTCGATGGTCTTGCCGATGCCCACATCATCGGCAATACAGAGGCGGGGCACCGGCAGGCGCAGGGCCATGAGCAGGGGCACCAGTTGATAGGTGCGCGGTTCAAAGGCGAGCTGGGCCGCAGAGCGGAACGGACCGGCGCCACGGCGGAGGGTGAGCCGCAAGGCATCCGCCAGGAGCCCGGCCTTGGACTGGACCGTGGTTGCAGCATCCGCTGGCAAATCAAAGCCCGCCGGCTCCACGGGGATTAGTTCAAGGGACGGATCCAGTAGGACCACATCCTGTTCACTGCCCGAGAGGGGGCGCAGCGCCAGAATACCCTCCGAAGGAGATGGCAGGGCCACCCACTCACGGCCACGGGCCTTTACCAGGTCGCCGGGGGCAGGATTCATGCTCATTTGTTCAGGTCTTCAACGCAGGTCCTGGTTTCAAGTCTTGAACATGGCCGTCAACCCGCTGGGCAGCCCCTCGTCACTGGCGGCCGGCAGAGCAAATAACGTCCAGCCCTTGGTATGGCCCCTCTCCTGCGCCGTGTCCGTCACCGCATCCATGGCAGCGGCAACTAAATGGCTGCGCCACGCAAAAGGGAACACTTGGTCCGCCATGGTGATGGGTTTAGAGTCCGGTGTGGGGAGTCCCGCCTCATTGAACACGGCCAGCCATGGACTGCATGGACCTGATGGGGTGCTGTTCAGAACCACTTTACCACGGGCCAGATCAACCAACAACTGCCTGGCCTGCTGGCTGGTGCGGTCAATCAGCTCATGGTCCGGTTGATTGGAGTACGACAAAAGACAGTGGTAGCAGCCCCGCACACAGGCGTTCTCCTGATCAGCGAGATGAGATTCATCACCAGCGGCAATAGCCTCGTTCACATTGCCGAAGTGCATCAGGTCCAGCGCCTTTCGGGCCACGCGGCCCAGAGCCTGGGGATCCTCCACCAGTTGGCTCAACACACCCGCGCCGCCTTCCGTGGCCTCATAGGTGAGGATGGCACGGCAGTTGTTGCGCTCGGGCAGTGGTTCGCTCAGCACTTCCCCTTCCTCCAACTGGAAGGCAACCGCAATGCCGCGAACCAGGGCGTGCTGGACCGTCGCCATCGTCTCGGGAGCATAGTCCTCCGGCTCACAGAAGCGCATCAATAGAGCATTCTTCCGCTCCCGCACGATGGGAACAATGCGCACCGGCCGGCTCACTTCCGGTGACTCCTCCTCGCCCTTCTCCACCTTCGACTTCACCCAGTAACCGCTTTGGGGATCAATGTTGAAGCCAAAAACAGTCTGGTTTTTGCGGCGTTTTAGGCCTTTATTGATGCGACTGATTTCAGCGCTGTTGGCGTATTGCAGGGTCAGAATTGTGATTCCCCCACAGCGAAAGTCAGCCTCCGTGATCTGCAGGCGATCCTGCCGCCTTGGCCAGGAAAATACGGTCTGGATGTCAAATCCCTGACGGATACGCTCTTCATCATTGGCGGTGATCCGCGTTGCCGGCGCGGCTTCCACGTTGTCGATCCGCAGTGTCCTCTGCACAGGCAACTCGTTGGCCATGGATTGACCACAGGCATGGCAGCATTCCACTTCGTTTTCATGGCAGGCGCCACAATGGGAGCAGATGAAGATGTCCCTGGTGGCCAGCTCGGAGCCATCACTGGTGCGCACCTCCGGGGGAAGTTTTGCCTTGGTCACCCGATAAGCACGGCCTTCGTGATAAATCAAACTGCGGGGACCAAACTCGGAAATGGCCAGGAAACGGGCTCGCTGCAGAAAGGAGCCAGTCTTTTTCTCGCCGGGAATAAAGGCATAAAGGGGTAGACGGGGAAAGTTATAGCCGGGCAGAAAGCCTTCGGTGGCAAGGTATCGGTAGGAATAGAAGTCTGAACCGTTGGAGGCTTTGCCTTTCTCAAGCAGGTCAATCTGATTGTTGGCCTGGGCCTGGGCGGCTTTGGTGGTTCTGCGGTCCTTGCTGGCAAGGCCAGGGGTCTCGGAGCGGGCGTTGGCCTCTTGCAGTTGGGTGCGGGCAGCGTTGTAGAGTTGCCGCCATCTGTCGAAGGCATGATTAAACATCTCTGGCGCTCCCTCAGCAATTGTCCGCACAAAGTTGTCTGGATTGCCCATCCAGAGAGGCCTTGGCCCATCAACGGAGTCCAGAATCTGATCCAGAACCTGCCTCATTGGCACCTGGGCATCCTCCACCAGTCTCTCCCGCTGAATGACATCCAGAATCTCCTGCTTCAGCGGAAAATTGACCTTGCTAAGATCCAACACCTGGGGAATGTCCGGCGAGAGAGCAAGCTTCGTCTGCGCCAGCCAGACGGCGTGGAGATGGGATCGCACCAACTCTTCATTGGTGATGTCCAGCGCTGGCGGGCGCACCACCCCCGCAACCATGGCGTTGCGGCGCTTGAAGAAGTACTGGTCATGGGGTGATTGGGCTGCGCAATAGGCCATGATCACTGCAGTCTGCCCTGAACGGCCAGCGCGCCCGGCCCGCTGGGCATAGTTGGCGGGAGTAGGGGGCACGTTGCGCAAATAGACGGTATTCAACGCTGAAATATCCACACCCAACTCCATAGTGGGAGAACAGAATAGAGAGGGAAGAAACTGGTCCGGTTCGCCAGCGGCTTTGATGTCTGCACGATTCTCGCCAATTTTCTTGCGATCATCCTCTTCATAGCGAAAACGCCATTCCCGCCACTCCCGTTGCTTCTGAGTCACCTGCGCCGTGTGCTCACGGCTTTCCAGGCCCCAATAGGTGCTGTGGCCCTGCTTCAGATCAGCGGCAATGGTTTGGTAGAGGTCATGGAAATACCTGTTCCCCCGCGGTTCTCCTGGGCGCACTGCTTCGCCCGGAACCAGCTTGAGCGCCGCGGGGGAGAGATGCCAGCCATGGAGGTCGTCTTCAACCTCCCAGGCTGACACCAGCCCCTCCCGACTCATCAATTCCATCAGCCCCGCCATGACCTGGGCATAGTCGTCCTTGTTGAGGTTCTTCATGCCAGGGATCTTCCTGATGGCTCGGCCAATACGGGAGGGGTGGCTTGCACAAATCACCGGCTGCTCTCCTCTACGATCCCTCCTCCTTGGCTTCAGGATCAACGCATTGCGACCGCGCAATTTTTCCTTCTCATCCATGGCCCATGGAGCACGGAGCAGATTTCTGGATTGCTGGGCAACGGGATCAAGAGCCGCCAGTTCCAGCGCCTCCGTATTGACGGCAAGACCCTCAAGCAAGGCAGTCAGGATGATCTGGAGGACCTGTTTGCGTTGCTCCCGGTCATCCGCCACTTGCCGAGGCAGGATGGCACCCAGGCTCTCCCCATCATCGGCCACGTCCTCAAGACCGACAAACCGGAAATCCACCAATTTGAGCACCGCCAGGCTTGGGTTGGTGTATCGCCAGCCGCGGCGCAGGTCTGTCCAGACACGGTGCGCCAGCACCTTGGCCAGGGATCGCTGAGCATTCTCCCGCATAACGGCACCGGCGTCCGGTTCCAGCATCCAGTGGATACGTGCGGCCTTGTTGGCTGCCGTGAAGCCCAGCGCCTTCACCAGGCCCAGACCGAATTCGTCCTCACTGATCCCGTCGTCGCCGGCATCCAGAACGGCCCGCAACGTGGCGCCCCGCAGAAGACTGACAAAGAGAAAGTCATTGAAGTGGCCCGCCTGGAGCGCCGCATCCTGCCGGTTGTCCGTGAAGCCCAGAAGCTTCCGCTTCTCGGGGGCGATGCCGCTGGTCTCGCCGTTCATCCACCCCAAGGCCGTGGCCACCAGCAGGGTAGTGGCAGAGCTGCGCCCTTCCCCCGACAGGCCCATCAGCTTGCTGCGCTCCCACATGGTGGAATGGGGCTGGTCCAGACAACGGGGACAAAATCGCCACCGCCCCGGAATAAACCAGAAGCTGGCGTCAGTCCCACCACAGCGCCCGTCCGGGCCTACGGTCAGTTGCTCGGGAACTTGGTTCTTCGGATTGATGCGAAGCCGTTCACCGCCCTTGTGTTCTTCGCGCCAGTCTTCCGGGAATGTGTCCAGCTCACCTGTGAACAGATAGTCCGTGTCCGGTCCATCCCCGCTTGTGCGGGGAACAGTTGGTTGTCTCGTTGGCGTCAGGTAGCCGGCCACGTTGTCCTGGTCCTGATCTTCAATGGGGGTGTCGTCGATATTGCGGGGCAGAAAGATCTTCTCACCACTCCTTGT
>NZ_FITM01000154.1 GCF_900047545.1 Candidatus Synechococcus spongiarum | reverse complement strand
TGTAAAATGGGTTGGAGGCAGCAGCGTGCAGCACAACAGAGAGGAGGGGTGGCCGAGTGGTTGAAGGCAACGGTCTTGAAAACCGTCAACGTGCAAGCGTTCGTGGGTTCGAATCCCACCCCCTCCACTTTCTTTGGCAGTTGGCCCCAGTGACGAGTGACAGCCAGTTGGCCCTGGACAAGGCGCTGGAGATTCGCACGGACATCTAGTGAGCGTCCTGGAAATGGATTGACAAAGGCGTTGAATCCTGTCCAGGATGGATTCGACGGTAGCCACCCAGACAAAGAGTCTGGCTTGAGCGTTGTAGTGCTCCACAAAGGCATTGGTTTTACGGGTGAGTTCTCCTAACCTTGTGGAAAGAGCCGCGGTGGATGGCCTTCTAGTTAATGATGCCAAACCAGCGTTCCACTTGCTTGATCTATGAGGCATAGGTGGGAGTGAAATGCAGATGAAATCTGGGCCGCTGTGGCAGCTACTCCTTCAACTTGGCGTGTTTATGGGTGCCGTCGTTATCAATAATCAGATGAATATCCAGATTGTTGGGTACATTTTTGTCAATATGTTGGAGAAGATAGAAGAACTCGTGGTAGCGGTACTTGTATTGCGCCAATATTTTCCCGGTGGCTATATCCAAGACGATAAACAACGTTGTGATGTCGTTACGGGTATAATCATGGGTCGCACCTTCCACAAGCCCAGTCCCAACGGCAGCATGGCTTGATTTCTCTCCAATGACTGGATTTGTGTCTTCTCGTTCATGCAGAGCACGCCAGCATGATCCGGCAGCCTCAGGTATGGACCCGCAATGTCATGCACCTTATCCACAAAGTAAGGAAGGGATCGCTGGAGATCTTGAAATGGCGGTGGCGATGGGGGTGTAGATGAAGCAACTGGAACCACCGATGGACGGTGGTCTTGTAGATACCCGTGTGATCAGCCAGGGCAGGGACGCTCCAATGGCTGGCGTTGGCTAGCGGACTCTGCATTGACTTGAAAGCAGAGGCTACCGATGCTTCACTTCACCATGGGTAACTCGAGCAATGTGCGCCCTCGCATTGCGGAGGCATTTGGCAGATTGAACAGCCTGGACGTGGTTGTTTTTGAACCCCAGCCCGTGCCGAACGTGCAGAGGACGGTCCGTAGCCTCGCCGTCCCGAAGGTGACTCCAGGCCGGGTGGCGTTGGTGGGCTTGATGGATCGCTACCTGGATGGTCTGCTGAACCCGTTCGTCACGTTGCTGAAGGCCCACAAGCTCATAATACTTCCTGCAGGTTGCGGGCGAGCCCCGGTGCCGAGCGCGCGCGCCCGCCAACTCCTAGCGGGTTGCGGGCGAGCCCCCCAAGCTGACTGGGTGGCCCAGCTTGTTGCCGGGTTTGAGTCGTCTTTTGGCCTTGAACTGCTATCCACAGTGCATTGGGTACTTGAATATGAGAAGCCCCAATCCCAAGATAAATTGGTTGCCGACGGTACAGATGAAATGCGCACAAGACGTGCTTCTCATGCCGCCAGATTGTCTTGGCAGTGGATGTGATGGTTGGCGGCCCCAGCCGTGCCCTTCTGCCACTAAACTTGAGCCCCATGCGCAGCCCCTATCGCACCATCCCCCCCCAACAGCGCCTGCCCCGGTGGCTGCAGCGTCCCCTGGGCACTGCGTCCCAACTGGCCCAGGTGCAGGACCAGATCCGCAGCCTGCGCCTCAACACCATCTGTGAGCAGGGGCGCTGCCCCAACCGGGGGGAGTGCTATGCCGCGGGAACCGCCACGTTCCTTCTGGGGGGATCCGTTTGCACCCGCAGTTGTGCATTTTGCCAAGTCCATAAGGGCCAGGCGCCCCAACCGCTGGACGTCAGGGAAGCGGAGCGGGTGGCGAAGGCAGTGGCCAATTTGGGATTGCGCTACGTGGTGCTCACGGCGGTGGCACGGGATGATCAGCCGGATCACGGCGCGGGCCTGTTTGTGGAGACCATGGTGGCCATCCGCCGTCATGACGCCACTGTGGCCATTGAGGTGCTGACCCCTGATTTCTGGGGTGGGCAGCGGGAGCTGGCAGCAGCCCACAGGGCCCAGCGCCAGCGGTTGGCCATGGTGCTGGCGGCCCGACCGGTGTGCTTCAACCACAACCTGGAAACTGTGGAACGCCTCCAACGTCAGGTGCGGCGGGGCGCCCAATATGACCGCTCCCTGGGGCTGCTGGCCCTGAGCAAGCAACTGGCGCCGGAGATTCCCACCAAGTCCGGCCTGATGCTGGGTCTGGGGGAGAGTGAAGCCGAGGTGCTGGCCAGCCTCCGGGATCTGCGCCGTGTGGATTGTGATCGCGTCACCCTGGGCCAGTACATGCGCCCTTCCCTGGATCAACTCCCCGTGGAGCGCTACTGGACGCCGGCGGATTTCCAGCGCCTGGGCCAGGCCGCCCGGGCCATGGGCTTTCGTCAGGTGCGCAGTGGACCCCTGGTGCGCAGCAGCTACCATGCCCACAGCAGTGAGCCCTGAATCTTCTCAGCCTTGGGAAGCCTCCCCATCCCCATGGGGCTGCCGCCAGCGCACCCCGGCCGCCTGGAGCAGGTCTTGATCCCTGGAGACATCGGGGTTGGGGGTGGTGAGCAGGCGATCTCCGTAGAAGATGGAATCTGCTCCCGCCAGCAGACAGAGCAACTGAGCTTCCCGGCTGAGGCTGGTGCGGCCGGCACTGAGGCGGACCCGGCTGCGGGGCATGAGAATCCGTGCCGTGGCCACCATGCGCACCAACTCCAGTGGATCCACTGGCGGCTGCTCCCCCAGGGGTGTGCCCTCAACGGGCACCAGGGCATTGATGGGCACACTTTCCGGGTGAGGATTCATGCCGGCCAGGACCACCAGCAGTTCGGCGCGATCTTGCAGAGTTTCCCCCAGCCCGAGAATCCCGCCGGTGCAGAGGGTGATGCCAGCCCGCCGCACCCGTTGCAACGTGGCCAGCCGGTCCCCGTAGGTGCGAGTGGTCACCACCTGGTTGTAGTGGGCGGGTCCGGTGTCCAGGTTGTGGTTGTAGGCGGTCAGGCCCGCTGCGGCCAGCTTTTGGGCCTGCTCATCCGTCAGCATGCCTGCCGTGACACAGGCCTCCATGCCCATGGCCCGCACCCCCTGCACCATGGCCACCATGGCCTCAAAGGGTGGACCGTTGCGAATTTCACGCCAAGCCCAACCCATGCAGAAGCGGTGGGCGCCAGCGGCCTTGGCGGCCGTGGCCTTCTCCAGTACCTGCTCCAGGCTAAGGGTCTGGGCAGGGGTGGGCAGGGCCTGGGGGTGATGGGCAGATTGGGAACAGTAGGCACAATCCTCGCTGCAGCCACCGGTTTTTACGCTCAGCAGGGAGGCCAACTGCACGGTGTAACCGGGATTGACCTGACGGTGAACGGCCTGGGCCTGCCAGAGGAGGTCTACCAGGGGGGCTTGCAGCAGGTGCAAGACCTCCTGTGCGGTCCAGTCGTATCTGAGCTTCATGGCTCCACAGTGCCATAGCGGCGCTGACGTTGTTGAAAATCCCTCAGGGCAGCGGCCAGGGCCGCCTGGTCAAAGTCCGGCCAGAGTACGTCGGTGATGTGAATCTCGGCATAGGCCAGTTGCCAGAGCAAAAAATTGCTGATCCGGAACTCCCCACTGGTGCGAATCAACAGGTCGGGATCGGGATCACCGGCCGTGAGCAACAGCTTGGCAAAGCGGGCCTCGTTGATGTCGTCAGGGTCCAGGATGCCTTGCCGCACGTCCTGGGCCAGGCGGCGGGCCACCTGGACCAGTTCATGGCGCCCCCCATAGTTGGTGCAGACATTCAGATGGACCCTGTCATGGCGTGCGGTGCGGGCTGTGGCCTGGGCAATGTGCTCCTGCAGGCCCACGGGCAGAGCATCCAGGTCCCCCAGGAAGCGCAGGCGCACCTGGGCCTGATCCAGTTCGTTCAGCTCCTGCTTGAGCACTTGCTCAAACAAGGCCATGAGAAAGTTCACCTCTTCGTCGGGGCGCTGCCAATTTTCCGTGGAAAAGGCATAGGTGGTGAGGGCTGAAATGCCCCAGTGGCCACAGAGTTGCAGCAGACGCTTCAACGCCTGCACCCCCATCTGGTGACCCCGTACCCGAGGGAGACGGCGTTGTTGGGCCCAACGACCGTTGCCGTCCATGATCACCGCCAAATGCCGCGGCAGGCGCGTCGCGTCCAAATCCCCTGGCAGCGCCAGCAACGGACTGATGTCCCCAGGGTGGGCTGTGGCGCGTTGCATTCAGGAGGCCTTGAGAGAGCGCCGGGCCGCCGTGGATTCACCAGGGTCCCGAACCAGATTCCCCATGGCGGTTCCCAAAAGCTCCTTCAGGCGGCTGCTGGTGATGGGTCGCTCCAGGTGTCCCAGTTGTGCCAGGGAAATGGTGCCGGTTTCTTCCGAGACCACAACGCAGATGCACTGGTCAAACCGTTCAGTCATGCCTACCGCAGCCAGGTGGCGAGTGCCAAAGCGGCTGGTCCTTTGCCGCGCCAGGGGCAGAATGACCCCGGCCGAGACAATCCGCTCACCCCGCACCAGCACGGCGCCATCATGGATGGGTGAGTTGACGGAAAAAACGTTGAGCAGCAACTCGATGGAGAGGATGGCATCCAGTGGAATGCCGGGAGTAATAAAGTCATCATCTTGCAGGTCGCTGCCCAGATCCACAAGGATCAAGGCGCCGCGTCGACTTTGAGACATGCGTCCCGCAGCCTCACCGATTACGTCCGCGGCGTCCCCGTTGTAAAAGCTCTTGGGGCTTCGTCCCAGGAGTTGGCCCCAGCGGCCGCTGCCCAGTAGATCCAGAAGACGACGCAGATCGGACTGCAGCAGGAACGCCAGGGCTAAACCACAAACCAGTACCATGGCCTGAATGAGCCTGTCGGTGAGGGGAAGGGGGGATCGCTGCTGCACCAGCCAGCCCAGCAGTACCAGGAGCAGGTAGCCCCTGATCAAACCCTGTGTGCGGAGCCCACGTCCCCTGGTTCTGTTCAGTACCAGGAGGCCAAGGAGGCACGCCAGCAGAATGTCAAGGGCCTGCAGGAGCCACGAGACCATGCCGTGCCTGCAATCAACTGGCCCTACCTTATTGGGACAGCGCCGGGTTGGCACAGGTGCTCCGGCAAAATATCCCAGCGCAACAGATCCTGGTGGGTTTCCCGGCGTTGCACCAGCTGGGCTTGTCCCCCCTGCACCAACACCGCCGCAGGCCGGGGGATGCGATTGTAGTTGGAGCCCATGGAGGCATTATAGGCCCCCGTGGCCAGTACCGCCAGCAGATCTCCACTGGCCACAGGGGGCAGGGGGATGTGGTGCAGCAGCACGTCCCCGGATTCACAGTGCTTGCCCGCCACAGTGACGGTGTCTGTGGCTGCGTCCCGGCAGCGCTGGGGCAGGCAGGCCGTATAGCGGGATTGATAGGTGATGGGGCGGGGATTGTCGCTCATGCCCCCATCCACGGCAACGTAGGTGCGCACCCCGGGGATCTCCTTGCGGCTACCCACCTGATACAGGGTCAGCCCCGCCGTGGCCACAAGGGAGCGGCCCGGTTCACAGAGCAGGCGGGGGAGGGGTTGTTGCTGCTGGCGACAGGCGGCCACCACGGCGGCACTCACGGTTTGAACCCAGGCCGCAATGGCGGGGGGATCGTCACTGTCCACGTAACGCACCCCCAGGCCCCCACCCACGTTCAAATCCTTGGGGTGATGCCCCAGGGCCCGGGCTCGGGCCAGGGCCTTCACCATGACTGCCGCCAGGTCTTCATGGGGCTGCAGCTCAAAAATCTGGGAACCAATGTGGGCATGGAGCCCGGCCACGTCCGCCCATGACGCCGTGGCCAGTCGCTGGAGCACGGTGTCCAGTTCCTCCAGGTCAAAACCGAATTTGCTGTCCAGGTGGCCGGTGCGGATGTACTCGTGGGTGTGGCACTCAATTCCCGGCGTAAAGCGGATCAACAGCCGCGCCCGCTGCCCCTGCTGGCCACAGAGGCGCTCCAGCAAATCCAACTCCAACCAGTTGTCCAGCACCACGGTCACGCCGTGCTCCAGCGCCAACCGCAACTCGTCCCGAGACTTGTTGTTGCCATGGAGGACCATGTTGCGAGGATCCATGCCGCCCCCCAGGGCAGTGAGCAACTCCCCGGCCGAGACCGCATCCAGTCCCAGCCCCTCACTGGCCATCAGGGCCGCCATGGCCAGGCTGCTATGGGCCTTGGAGGCGTAAAGCACGAGAGATTTGCCAGGGTAGTGGCGCACCAGGGCACGGCAATAGGCCTGGCAACCCGCACGCAGGGTGGTTTCATCCAGCACGTAGAGAGGTGTGCCATAGTGGTCCGCCAGATCAGCCAGGCGACACCCACCCACCCACAATTGACCCTCCTGGTCAACCTCTGCACCCAGGGGGGCCAGGTTGCGGTTGGGACTCTGGACATCGACGTCTTCTTCGTAGGGGCGGAAGCGTGGCGAAGACATGGGGGCAACGGAAAACTTGGGTGAAAATCTGAACCGT
>NZ_FITM01000155.1 GCF_900047545.1 Candidatus Synechococcus spongiarum | reverse complement strand
TGAGAAGCCTTGTGCCAACTGGGCTTTTGCACTCGGCTGGGCGGCGACTTCGTCATCTTCCAGGTTTTCCGCAAGAGAAGCTCCCATCCCATCCCCTTATCCGGAATTCGGACTGTGGTAAGTTCGCCGCTCATGCTTAAACGGTGAGTGGTGGCCCATGAAACCCTTTGCTGCACTGTCCCTCCTGCTGGCGATTGCCACATCCATGGGGAGTAGCGTTTCCGGGGGCGCCATGGCTCAGACCGGGACCATCAATGGAAGCGAGTCAACAGATTCCTCCTCCGGGGGAAGCACCCTGACGCTACATTATTGGCAGGCCCCGTCTCTTCTGGTTCCCTATCTCTCGGATGGAGACAAGGACGCGGAAGCAGCTTCCCTGAGCCTTGAACCCCTGGCCAATTATGGACCGGATGGTCAACTGGTTCCCCGACTTGCCACGGTGATTCCCACCCGCGCCAACGGTGGCATTAGTGCTGATGGTCGCACGGTCACCTGGAATCTCAAGAAGGGGGTGCGCTGGTCTGACGGCACTACCATGACAGCGGAGGATGTTATTTTCACCTGGAAATATTGCACGGCCCACGACTCCGGCTGTCAACAACGGCATGCCTTTAACAACGTGGCTGCCGTCAAGGCTGTGGATCCCCACCAAGTCCGGATTGAGTTCATCCAACCCCAGGCCTACCCCTACTCTGTCTTTACAGGGGCAGCTATGCCCATCCTTAGTCAGCACCAGTTTGGCGACTGTCTGGGGGTGGTGGCCCGCGCCTGTGCTGAAGAACGGCTTCCCCTGGGAACGGGTCCCTACAGTGTCACCGAGTTCACGGTCAACCAGGATGTTACCTACGTCAGAAATCCTTTCTTCCACGGCCCACAGCCTTATTTTGATGATGTGCTGTTAAAAGGGGGCGGCACGGCTCTGGATGGCGCACAGGCTGTTCTGGAGGAGGGGACAGCGGACTACGGCTGGAACGTGCAGGCGGAGTACCAGGTGTTGCGAGAGTTGGAAGCCGAAGGTCCGGGGCGGCTGGCTGTTGCCTTTGGCAGCCTGGTGGAGCGCATTTACATCAATCAGACTAACCCGAACCAGACCCTAGCTGAGCAGCGATCAGAGTACAATAATGGCCAGAATCCTCATCCTTTCCTCACGTTTCCACCCATTGTTCAGGCCATGTCCATGGCCATTGATCGCAAGATGATTACAGATCAACTCTATGGATTTGCGGGTCGGCCTGAATGTAATGTCATTGCAGCGCCACCTGATTATGTTTCAACAGCAAATGATACTTGCTTGATACAAAATATTACAGGAGCCAATGCTCTTCTTGATGCCCATGGTGTGGTTGACCATGATGGTGACGGCATTCGTGATTATCGGGATGTTCCTCTGCACATCACGTTTCAAACCTCAGCCAATGCTGTACGCGAGGCTACCTATAATCTGCTCCAGGATTGGTGGCAGCAGATTGGCATCTCCACAGACCTGGTTCAACATGATGCAAGCGTCTTCTTTGGCGGCGATCCGGTTCTGCAGAAAGGCCAGACTTATGTTCGCTTCTTTGCAGATGCTCAAATGTTTGCAAATAGTATTGCAATCGACCCGGAACAGTCTTTGTTCCGTGGGCTTTGTAGCGCGATCCCGGAATCTGAAAACAGATGGACAGGCGGTAACATCAGTCGGGCCTGTAACGAAAATTACGACGCACGCTTTGAGCAACTGCGCAAAACGCCAATCGGGCCTGAGCGCCAGCACCTAGTGAAGCAGCTCAATGACCTGGTCATTCAACAGGGCTATGAAATCCCTCTGGTCAATCGTGGCATCACGTCTGCTGTCGCCAAAAGCCTACGGGGGTTTAAGGCCAACCCATGGGATAGCCAGCTCTGGAATGTTGCCCAGTGGTTTCGTGTAGAACCTTCAGACCGGGATCAGGGGGAGTCGCTGGGGATAAAGCAGTAGCTCAGCGGCTGGATCAATGCTGACAACGCAGCGCTGATGCAGGGTCAAGGCATTGTTCAGAGGCCGGCGGAGCTTGAGGGTCAATTGGTTCAGTTGAATGCGATACAGCCACACTCGGCCCAGAAATTCCCGACAGACGACGCTGCCCGGACCCTTGACATCAGCCTGCAGTTTCAGTTGCTCCGGCCGCAACAACACCTGCAACGGCGTGTTCGGGTCAACGGCCGTGGCGCCCGATGGACAGCGCAGCATTCCCAGAGGCGTGCTCACGGTCTGTTCATCCATCCGCTGGGCGGGCAATAGGTTGGCCTGCAACACAAAGCTGGCCACAAACCCTGTGGTGGGGGCCTTCACCAGTTGCTGGGGCGGGGCACACTGCTCCAGATGGCCCCCATTGAGCACGGCGACACGGTCACAGATGGCCAGCGCTTCCTCGGGATCATGGGTCACCATCAAACCGGTGGCGCCGCAACACGCCAGCACACCGGGGAGTTCACTGCGCAAGTGGAGTCGCACTTCCACATCCAGATTGCTGAAGGGCTCATCCAGCAACACCAGGGAGGGGGTAGGCGCCAGGGCACGGGCCAAGGCCAGCCGCTGCCGCTGGCCACCGGACAGCTCATGGGGATAGCGCTTCTCAAGCCCCCCCAGGCCCACCAGCTCCAGCAGCCAGTGGGCCCGACTCGGATCCTGGCCCATGCCCAAGCCAAAGCAGGCGTTGTCCCAGACGGAGAGATGGGGGAACAGGGCATCGTCTTGAAACACCATGCCAATATTCCGCCGCTCCGGTGGCCGTAGACGTGTGGGACCGGACACCTCCTGCCCATCCAGGAGAATCTGTCCCCTGCAGGGCTGGTCGAATCCGGCAATCAGACGCAGCAGGCTGGTTTTACCACAACCGGACGGGCCAAGGAGCCCCACCAGTTCCCGCTCCTGTAGTTGCAAGTCAATGCCTTGCAGAACCCATGGGGCCCCGTTGCCCCCAAACCGGTGCCACAGCCCTTCCACCTGCAACCGCTTTTGACCTGGTTGGACCACCCTTTCACTCCCAAGCAAGGAGGGGTTGGGTTGATCCATTGCGGCACGTGTCAAGGCTGACTCTAGCCTAGGCTCTCCATCATTTGGTCGTCAACCAATGGACCCCAGCCGCCAGTTGTATGACGCCATTCGTCAAGACCGTCAACTCACGGCCTCCCTCTACCGCCAGGCACTCAATGACCCGGGCGGCACCGTGAAACGCCTAGTGGACCTTGCCGCGGAGCGGGGCCTCTCCGTTTCGGTGGAAGACGTGCGCCGCTTTGTAGCCGAGTTGGAGGATCCCGGTAGCCGCCGCTGGTTGGATAAGGCCCGCGGGGGCCTTTAACGGCTTGGAGTCCCGGCTCATGTCCCGGTGGTGGGGGGCCTGCCCATGGCAAGGCCCACCTCCTCATCCCCCAGCGGTGCATGGTGGACGGCCTGGGAGCTGGGGCGTTGACGATTTTGAGCGCCGCCGCCGCCAGCCCAGCTAAAAAATAACCAATAACTCACCATGGCCAGACCCACAGCCACAACGATGGCGGAGATCTGCTCCAGTCGTTTGAGCACCTCCTTACCACCAGGCAGCTTCAAGCCTATGGCATGATATGGCTGTTTTTCCATGGGCAGTACACCACGTCCTGGTCAGGATCCTTCAGGGACGGTGCATCAGCTTCAAGGGAACGTGGCGCAATCATTCGCAATGGAAATCTAGGCAACAAGACTTATTTTTCTTGTGAGGAAAGCAAGATCTCCGTAGTTTGGGTGCATCCAGTCCATTTCATTTCCTGGAGGAGGCACCGACCCCATGCAACACACAGAACAACAGGTGGAGCGCTGGGACTCCATTGAGCAATATTTCATCTGCATTTCTGAATGCTCCCTCCACGACGGCGAGTGTGTGACCCACTGCGTCGAGGCGCTCAAAACCCAGCAAACCGAGTCCGGCTAACCAGGACGTTCAAGGTGGTCCAGGGCGAGGCGGGCCGCACCAGCCCGTCCCGCCCCGTTACCCAATGCACAGGGCAGGATGACCAGGTCTTGACGAAACATTGGCAGCAGCCGCTGCCGCAACTCCTGCTCCAGCGCGGTGCGGAAATAAGACAACGCCCCGGCAATTCCTCCCCCCAGAAGGATGCGCTCCGGTGTAAAGAGATATGCCAGCGACGCGATACCCATCCCCAAGCGGCGTCCGTAGGTTTGCCAATGGGCAAGGGCTGTTTGCTCCTGTTGAGCGGCGCGCTCAGCCAGGGCGGCAGGCTCCAGGCCCGAGAGGCGCTTGAGGGCGGCAATGGAGCAGTGTTGCTCCAGGGAGCCCCGGTTGCCGCTGTTGCAGGGGGGACCAGAGGGGTCTAGGAGGATCAAGCCGGGCTCCGTGGCAATTCCCAAGCGCCCCGTCAACAA
>NZ_FITM01000158.1 GCF_900047545.1 Candidatus Synechococcus spongiarum | reverse complement strand
ATCCACCGGGCCTTGGCCCATGGGCGACGGGTCTTTTACACCACCCCCCTCAAGGCCCTCTCCAACCAGAAGCTACGGGATTTTCGTGCCTCTTTCGGTGCCAGGCGGGTGGGGTTGCTCACGGGGGATTTGTCCCTGAATCGGGAGGCGCCGGTGGTGGTGATGACCACAGAGATCTTCCGCAACATGCTCTACGGCCAGAGCGAACTGGACGATCCGTTGGCGGGGGTGGAGGCGGTGGTGCTGGATGAGTGCCACTACATGAACGACAGCCAGCGGGGCACCGTCTGGGAAGAGTCCATCATCCATTGCCCGGGGTCCGTGCAACTGCTGGCCCTCTCCGCCACCGTGGCCAACGGGGAGCAACTGACGGACTGGATCCGGCAGGTTCACGGTCCTTGCACCTTGATCCATAGCCTGCATCGGCCCGTGCCCCTCAATCACAGCTTTTGCAGCGCCAAGGGGCTGCACCCCCTCCTCAACAGGGCGGGGAATGGTCTGCATCCCAGTTGCAAGGTGTGGCGCCCCCCCAAGGGGCACCGTCGCCGTGGCAGACCGGGCGGCAGACCACCCCAGCCGGAGCCGCCCCGCCTCACCTTTGTGGTGCAGCAGTTGGCAGAGCGGGATATGCTGCCGGCCATTGTGTTCATCTTCAGCCGCCGGGGCTGTGACCGGGGGGTGGGGGAATTGGCCAGGCTGAACCTGCTCAGCCCCGTGCAACAGCAACACCTGAAGGCCAGGCTGGAGCAGTTCAGACAACAGATGCCCGACGGGGTGCGGGGCGACGGCCATGCTGATGCCCTGCTGCGGGGCATTGCCTCCCACCATGCCGGGGTCCTGCCCGCCTGGAAGGAGTTGATTGAGGAGTTGTTCCAGGCGGGGCTCCTCAAGGTGGTGTTGGCCACGGAAACCCTGGCCGCCGGCATCAACATGCCGGCCCGCAGCACGGTGATCTGGGCCCTGTCCAAGCGCACGGAAACGGGCCATCGCCCCTTGATGGCCAGTGAATTTCTCCAGATGGCCGGCCGGGCCGGCCGCCGTGGCCTGGACCGGGAGGGCCATGTGGTGACGGTCCAGAGCCGCTTTGAGGGTGTCCGGGAAGCGGGCCAACTGGCCACCAGCCCGGCTGATCCCCTGGTGAGTCAGTTCACCCCCAGCTACAGCATGGTGCTTAACCTGCTGCAGCGCTATTCCCTCAACCAGACCCAGGAGCTGGTGGAGCGCAGCTTCGGGCGCTATCTGGCCAGCCTGGGCCTGGTGGACGAGCAGCAGGCCATTGAACAACTGGCGGAACAGGTGGAGATCATGGATCAGGAGCTGGCGGACGTCCCCTGGCAAGACCTGGACAGCTACGAGAAGGAGCGGGCCAAGCTGCGGGAAGAGCACCGTCTCCTGCGCACCCTGCGGCAACAGGCGGCGGAAACCGTTGCCCACGACTTGACGCTGGCCCTGCAATTCGCCAGCCAGGGCACCGTCGTCACCGTCAAGTCTCCCCACCTGGAACCCTCTCCCGCCGCCGCCGTCCTGGTGGACAAACGCCCCGGCCCCGGCCAGTTTCCCC
This sequence comes from Candidatus Synechococcus spongiarum, assembly GCF_900047545.1. Taxonomy (GTDB): domain Bacteria; phylum Cyanobacteriota; class Cyanobacteriia; order PCC-6307; family Cyanobiaceae; genus Synechococcus_B; species Synechococcus_B spongiarum_C. The sequence goes on along the minus strand of NZ_FITM01000158.1, from coordinate 5,484 downwards.
TGCTGTTGTGTCTGACGGAGGGCAACGTCTGGCTACTGCTGCCCTGTCGGGACGTGGTGGCCTTTCACGGGGAGCTCAGTTGCCTGACGGTGGCCCCCTTGACCATGCCCCCGTTGCGCAAAGCGGGTGAGCGACGCCATGGGGACGGCAGTAGCCATGGCCTGGCCTTGAGCGTTGCTGCCCTGGCCCGGCGCCATGACCTGCACACCGCCCGCTACGACCTGGCTGCAGAGGTGCAGGAGCAGGCCCGGCGGGTGGCGGCCCAGGAAAAGAAGCTGGGGGGTCACCCTGCCCAGGCCTGGCGGGACCGCAAGCGCCTCAAGCAGAAGCGGCATCGACTGGAGACCGTGCAGCAGGAGTTAGAGGACCGCCGCCGCCAACTGAACGACCGCATTGGTCGTCATTGGCGCATGGTGCTGAGCCTGATTGACATCCTGCGTCACTTCGCCTGCCTGCAGAAGTTGGAGATCACCCCGGCGGGCCGTGTGGTCTCCGCCCTGCGGGGGGACAACGAACTGTGGCTGGGGCTGGCGCTGCTAAGTGGTTATCTGGACACCCTTCCCCCACCGGAGTTGGCCGCCGCCATGGAGGCCGTCAGCACGGAGGTGAGCCGCAACGATCTCTGGTGCGCCTATCCGCCACCACCCCTGGTAATGGAAGCGCTGACCAGCCTGCAGAGCTTGAGGCGGGAGCTGGATCGCCAGCAGGACCACCACGGCATCACCACCCCCATCTGGTGGGAGCCTGAACTCACCGGCCTGGTGGCCGCCTGGGCCAGGGGCAGCAGTTGGGACGGCCTCATGGCCAAAACCTCCCTTGATGAGGGGGACGTGGTGCGGGTGGTGCGGCGCACCATGGACGTGCTGGCCCAGATTCCCCACTGCCCCGGGCTGAACGAGCCGCTGCGGCGCACTGCCCGCCGCGCCCATGCCGCCCTCAACCGTTTCCCCGTCAAGGAGGCGAGCGACATCACGGTGGAATGACGATGACTAGACCTTGGGTGACCAGACCTGCTGCTGCAGGAGGTCCATGTCGTCGGTCTCCAGCCAACGCCAGCCGCCGCTTGCCAGGGAACCCAACGGTAAGGCCCCGATGGCCAAGCGCTGCAAGCGCCGCACCGGATGGCCCAGTTGATGGGCAATGCGGCGAATCTGGCGCTTGCGCCCCTCCCGCAACACGATCCGCAGACAACTGCCCACGGCGCTGCGGTGCTCCAGTTCAACACGGGCGGGCCGGGTTCGGCGACCGTCCAGCACCAGCCCGGAGCGCCAGGCCGCCAGGCTGGCAGCGCTGGGGACCCCCATCAACCAGACCCGATAGGTTTTGTGGTGGCCATGACGGGGATGGGTGAGGCGCAGGGCCAGTTCACCGTCGTTGGTGAGCAGCAGGGCACCTTCGCTGTCCCGGTCCAGGCGGCCCACGGAGTAGAGCCCCTGTCCGACGGCAGGGGGCAACAGATCTAGCACGGTGGGGCGGCCCTGGGGATCCCGGCAGGTGCAGAGCACCCCAGCGGGTTTATGGAGCAGCAGAGTGCGGCGGTGCTGCTGCCGGGCAGCCGCCAAGTGGAGCAATTGGCCGTCCAAGGTGATGCAATCCACCCCCGCCACGGCCCGGTCACCCGGTCGTGCGGCTTGGCCGTTGAGATGGAGGCGCCCGGCCTGGAGAAGGGCGTCAGCCTGGCGGCGGGACATGACCCCGGCCCGGGAGAGCAGCTTCTGCAAACGTTCAGGCGCAGGCATGGGGAGCGGGCATGGGCAGAGGCAGAGATCCGGTTCGCAGAAGCACCGCCAGAACTGTTCATGGGGGAATTGTAGAATCAATATCGCGTCTGCCGTAGGCCTTTATGATTGATGCGGAACAAGGGGCTACAAGGACTTGAACACCATGGACAAACAACCGCAACGTCGAATCGGTACATTGTTATTTCCGGATTGCGAGCTGCTGGAGTTTTTGGACCTCTTGAAATGTTTACGTTGTTGCAGGAGGTTGCCGCAGTTGAAATCATCAATGTCCTCCGTGATCATCTTTCCAGCTTGATCCTTATCCTTCCACTCGATTTTACCGAACAGGTCGTTGAAATTGGCGATGATATTGGAGAGCAGATCCAGCTCGGCTTCCCGCTGTCCGCCGCTGCCCTCACTGGGCACGGGGTCGATTTCCCCGTCCGCGCCATACAGGAGGATTGCCTGCATGGTCTTCTTCTCGGCTCGGTAGCTGTCCACGTCAATGGCTTCAAGGATGGTGCCGGACAACACGTTGAAACTGGACTTGCAACCATGGCAATTCCAGCGCCCGCTGCGCTTGCCCTCCTGCTTCCGCCCTACCCGTTGACTACCGCAATGGGGGCAACACGGGTGCCGGCCCCAGCGTTTCTCCTCCAGACACTTGATGTAGGCAAGAGGGGTCAGGAAAACGCTGGCTGATGCTCATCAGGTTCATGGTTCTCCTTGAGGGGCAACCCTATAGTTCGTCTCCCCCCCTCAACTTGTTAAGCCCGAAACGACCAATTCCACTTTCCTTCCTGCCCGTTGCACCCCTGGCGGGTTTGGCTGGCGCTGGTTCTCCCATCCCGATGGCCAGCGCCTCCCCGCCCTTGAGTTCAGACGGATGCACACCTTGACCTGCATGCAGTCTTCACGGCATCGTAATCCTCGCCGGAGCACCCCAGTTGCTGCCGGGCACACCCGTTGCCCACCGGGCTGCCCGTTTCCAGCAGCCGGTTCTCCAATTCCTCCTGATGCTCGCTGAGGGAGGCGCTGAAGCGTGGGTCCGCCATGGGAATACCGGGAATCCGCGAACTCTGGCACGCCGCCACCGTTCTTCAAATTCAACACCCCGAGGGTGGGAACCCATAACGCTCGCGGCGCAAGGTGGATAGCCTTAAACCATGGACAGTGCCTCCCCACTGCTGTGGACCCTGCTGGTGGAAGCCGGAGCATTGATGCTGCTCATCTACGTCCCTACCCGCATTTATCTGTCCTTAACGGAAGTGATGCGGCAGCGCTCTCAAAGGAAACGGGTGCTGAGGTCCATTCGCCAAATCAAGCGGGAATTGCAGAATTCCTTCAATTCTGCATCTCTGGCCAAGGCGGAGTGATCCCTTCGGCGGGCTTGACCTGGAGCAGTTGGGCCCCGTAGTGCTCGTTGAGATCCGCCTGCTGGCGCCAGACCTTCAGCAGTAGCTTGGCCAGGCTGCGTAGTTCGTCAACGTCTTGACAACGGTCGATGACGCGAGAGTACTGCTCAACGGTGAAGCTGCGGCTCAGGGAGAGGGGACTGGAGGAAGCCATGGGAGCCAACGCATGTACTCATTAATTGTAACAGACTGTTTCACGGGCTGCAAGCTCCTGGTGGCGTCGCTCGGAATTTCACCGCTCATGCTCAAAACTCCACAAAGATATCATCCCTGCTGGTGCTGTGTTCCGGAACTCCACCCCTCGGATAGCGGGGCAACAGCAGGGCGCAGGTCAACAGGAGGCAGGCCAGTGGCAGGTGGAGGCGGCCGTAACAGAGGGCCAGCACCAACAACATGGCCGCCAACAACACTTCGAAGGTGGCGATCACCTCGTCACCGTTGCGGCGCGACTTGCTCCACGCAAACGCCGCTAATCCCAGAAACAGAAGCGTCACCATCAAGATAAAGGCGGAGCCTGCCTCCCCCATGGAGGTTCCAACTTGAGTTTAGGTGTTGTCTTGAGGATGGGCTCAGCGCTCGGCGCGGCCGATGATTTCACTGCGGGACAGCCAGGCATCCACCCCTTCCCCCAGGAAAGAGAGACCCAGCACCAGGCCAAACATGGCCAGGCCGGGGTAGAGGGCTGTCCACCAGATGCCAATGGGCACAGCCACAAGGGCCTGTTGCAAGTCACTGCCCCATTCGGGCACGGTTTCCGGCAGGCCCAGCCCTAGAAATCCTAGTCCCCCCAGCACCAGCACCGCATCCGCCGCATTGAGGGTGATCAGCACCGGCACCGAGGTGATCACGTTACGCAGCAGATAACGGCGCAAGATCCACAACGGCCCGGCCCCCAGGGATCGGGCCGCTGTTACGTAAAGCTCCGCCTTGGCAGCCGCCGTCTGGTTGCGCACCATACGGAAGTACTGGGGGATGTACACCACACAGAGCGCCAAGGCGGCGTTGAGGAGACTGCGCCCCAACAAAAACGCCATCACCACCGCCAGCAGCAACAGGGGCAGGGTGGTGAGGGTGTCCATCAACAACACCAGCAGCCGGTCAACGGGACCCCCCATGTAGCCGCTCACCATGCCCAGTGGCACACCCACCACCAGGGCCATGGCCACCGCCAACAGCACCACCTGCAGGGCCACGCCCGCGCCGGCCATGGTGCGGACACATACGTCCCGCCCCAGGCGGTCCGTGCCGCACCAGTGGGCCAGGCTGGGGGGAGCAAAGGTGGGATTCTCCAGACCACTGTTGGGATCAGGGAGCCAACCACTGGCAATCAGCAGGGGCATCACCACCGCCAGCAGACCGTAGACGGCCACCATCACCACCCCCACCCGACTCAGACGGGCCGAGAGGGTGGGCAAGGGGCGACGGCACCAGCGCCACACCACGGCCAGGCGCTGGACGCTATCGGTGTGGGGGACGTCAGCGGGGATCCGGGGCATGGGTCAACTGCGGCAAGTGGGGGAACCATGGGGAAAACCGTGCCGCCATCCATCCATGGTTGACCGTTCACAAGCATTGAAGTTCACCTTAGGCCTGCCCAGCCGCGCCGACGCTTCCAGCCGTGCCAACGCTGGCCGGTGGATGCCAGGCGCCAACATGCCATCATCCGTCCCCACCGCCATCCCGGTCCACGGCCCCAAGTGTCAACCGGGCCTGCATTTATCCCAGTTGCCACAACCGTGGCGTCGGCACAACCGACAACGCCCCTTGGCCAACGGCTTCACCTTGGTGGAGTTGCTGATTGCCGTGGTCATCATCGGTGTGTTGTCCGGCGTGGCCATGCCCGCGTTTCTGGGCCAACAGAACAAAGCCAAGATCAATGCGGCCAATGTCCAGGCCCGGGGGCTGGTGTCTTACTGTCTTGCCCATTTTATTGATAATGGGAAGATGCCAGAATCTGGTGACAAGGAATATGATCGTCTCTCTAAAAATCCCAATCATTCGATTATTGAATGGACGGTAAATTCTTCAAATAATAATCAGCCTTCAAGTGGCAATCAGTATTCGGATAACAAGTGTGAAGTCAGGATTACAGGCAACGGCATCACGCTTGACCCAAACGGAATATTCGTTGTTCAGGCCAGTGGTGACGCCACAACGATTCAAGCCACGCCTGCAAAGACAAAAAGATGATCTCCTTGTATTTCCAATCCCGCCCGGATAAAATAAACTGTTCGGGGAGTTCAGGGCATCATGGAACATCCGACAAACCCCAGTCCTGGATAAGGAAGCCAGGAAGAAAGAACCTTTATCCTTCCCATACCTTTCCCTGTCATTCCCGCTTTTGCGGG
>NZ_FITM01000159.1 GCF_900047545.1 Candidatus Synechococcus spongiarum | reverse complement strand
TGTTCCTCGCTGAGCCAGAACAAAGCCTCCATCCTTCCTCCTCCTCAAGGTCTCTCAGGGGGATCCCCCCACCAAAGGGCGTCTCTTCCTATTTTATGGGTCCTGAGCCTAGAGAGAGGGAGCCGCCAGCTGATGGCCATGAGACCACACCCACCTGTGCCCACAACTCTGCTGATCCTGGATCTAGAAACCACGGGGCTCCATCCTGGACAGGACCACTGCATTGAATTGGCAGCCCTGCTGTTCTCCGTGCCCTTGCGCACCACCCTCAGCCAGGTGTCCACCCTGTTTCCTGTGGAGGAGAACCAGGCTGAGCCGATCAACGGGATTCCCGCCACCGCCAGCCAATGCCGCCAGCCCTGGCGCCAGGCGCTGGAGTTGTTTGGCGTCATGGCCCAACACGCCGACGCCGCGGTAGCCCACAACGCGGCTTTCGACCGGCCCTGGTTCGGGCAGCCACCGCTGCCCTTACCTTGGATCTGCACCTGTGACGACGTGGTGTGGCCGGCACGCCTCAACTTGAAACCCAAACCCTCCTTGCGGGATCTGGCCCTGACCCACGGGATCCCCGTCTGGGCCACCCATCGCACGCCCCCACGGTGATCCGGGCCTTCATGGGGGCTGGTCGCCGGTTCCCGGTGGCGATGACCTGTCGTCCCTGCGGCTGCTGGGTACGGTGGAGGAGCCCATCAACCCGGAAGTCTGGATGTGCCGGGAGGTGATCGGCGATGGCCGCTGCCCCGTGCTGGACACTTGGTGACAGACGAAAACCAGCGGCATGATGATTGCCCCCCTCCCGGCGCCATGCAAGCCTCCTAATAACACATTCGCATGTTCTCTACTCAACACAGTCTGAAGTCATTGATCACAAGTACTTTGTCTTGACAGTTGCTAAGCTCTCAAGAGCCTTGTCACGGCCTGACCCTGGTATCGTCAGACATCTGCCGAAAGGAATAGCTGTCTCAACATAACGATGCTGAGGTCAGTCTTAACAAACATCATTCAGGCCATCATGAGAAGCCTCACTTCACTTCCTCTTGTTCTGATCCTTCTAGCCACTGCAATTCCTCTTGCCACAAAGGCTCAGGAATCAGGGGATCCAGGCGGTGACTCATCCCTTGAGTTGGATACGATCATCATCACTGGCCAGAAGGCTGAGCGTTCCCTGGCGGATACGGATGGGAGTGTTACCGTTGTCTTCCCAGGTGAAAGTGATGGTGTGGCGGGTGCGGCAGACGATTTCTTTGGGGTCATCGAACGTTTGCCGAATATTACGCCATTTCAAGGTGACGAAATCGCCATTCGTGGCGTTGGAAAAGGTGGCTTTTCATTTGCCCAAAATAACTTTGGCTTCTCCCGTGGACCCAATGACTTGATCACCACCTATGTGGATGGCATTCCACTTTCTACGGCTAGTGCACCTTTTAGCTTCTGGGATGTGGACCAGATTGAAGTTCTTCGTGGCGCGCAAAGTATATTATTTGGACGGGGCGCTGTTGGTGGCGTAGTAATTATTGAGAATGTCGACCCGACATTTACCACAGAAGCAACCGGACAATTAACTATCGGGACAGAGGAGATATCAAGACCGTCTTTTGCTGTAAGTGGTCCAATTGTGAAGGATCGCCTTGCCTATAGAATCGCTTTTGATAGATACCGAAGTCCCAGCTTCACTGACAACATTACTACTGGAAACGATGCAGATCTGAAAAAGCTCCTCATCGGACGACTGAAGTTACTTTATGTGGGAGAAGGTGGAACAGAGCTGGAGTTCAGTGGGTTTTCTAGTAAAATAAATACGGGCGGACGATACGTACCGTATGTATCCTCCATTCCTGAGGAAGATCGTATCGCATTGAGTGATAGGGATGACTTAACTAGTAATGATGCAGTTGGAGCCTCACTGCGTGGAAACTGGCCATTGAATGACAGGCTCTCGTTAGAGTCAAGCACCGTGTGGGTGAGAGAACAGCTTCATCGAGATACTGATTTTGATCTTACCCCTGCGCCTCTGCAGTACGCAATTATTGACAACAACATCCGTACCATCAGCCAGGAAGTACGACTTCGCTATGAAGGAAGTCGCTTCGATGGTTTTGCTGGCCTCTATTACGAGGACTTTGAAGGGACTGACACTAATTTTATCTCTCTCTTGGGTTCTCCAATAAATTTCAGTCAAAACGTCAGAACAATCGCATTTTTTGGAAAAGGAAGATACAAGATCTCTGACAAACTAGATCTGACTCTAGGCATAAGAGCTGAAAATCAAAAGACTGAGTCAGTATCTCAGACCAGAGATCTAGCAGAATTAAATTTACCATTGCGAATGAGAGAAGTAAATGAGGATATGGACTTTTCTGCTTTCGTACCCAAGCTAGGGCTGTCCTATAAGATTTTGCCAGAAACTCGGATTTACACTACTGTACAGGGTGGCTACCGCGCCGGTGGGAGTGGCGCCAGTGTCTACTTGGGCACACCATATAGTTTTGATCCCGAAAAAACCTGGAATGTCGATCTGGGCATTCGTCATCAAAGCTCCGACTCTCGTTTACGCTTAGGCGCCAATCTCTTTTATATAAACTGGTATGATCAACAATTAGCTGTACCTAATCCAGAAGATATATTTTTCAGACAAGATATGATCACTGATAACATAGCTCAGTCAGAAAGTTATGGTTTAGAGTCTGATGTAGAGTACCAAGTAACTGGAAATCTTCGCATTTTTGGTTCTCTTGGACTTTTGCGTACAGAAATTAAGGAAGCCAATGAAGACAACGTACACCTGATCGGAAATAGCTTTCCCAGCGCACCAAAAGCCATGGTCAGCTTGGGAGGAATTTATAACTTTGATAATGGTTTAGATATCTCTCTTGCCGCAAACTGGCGGGACAGCTTTTTCGTAGAACTTCGGAATTTTCCAGAAAACGAGATTGATAGTCGCTTCCTGGTTGATTTGGAAGTGGGCTATCGATTTCCCGACCGTAACCTACGATTTGATCTGAAGATTACCAATTTATTTGATACTTACTATCGTAACTTTGCACAACGTGATCCTGAGGCTGTCGCAGGCTATCAGCTTTATAATCCAGAGAGTGGAGGGGCTGTCGGCGCCGGGGATGGCCGTGCCGTCAGCCTCACACTGAAGAACTGGTTCTAGGATCTATGTACAACGGTGAACCACCGCCATGACAGCAGTTCCACCCACGTCCCAACCGTCCCGCCAATGGTCTTGGGCCGACTTGACCAATCAATGGATGCGTCTGGTCATTCTCTTCACGGGAAGCCTGACGACGATGACGCCGTTGGTCTTCTTCTGGCTGTCGCTGCCGGTGCTGCTGCGTCAAGCTGGCGTCTCCTTCGCGCTGATCGGTCTCACCTATCTGGTTTACATTCCATCGACGTTCTCCTTTTTCTGGGCCCCCTGGATTGACAACCAAGTCAAACGTGCTCCCCGGGCCCACCTGACCTGGATCCTGAAGCCCTTGGTCGCCATGACCGTTGCAACCCTGAGCCTGGCTGCCTTTGAACTGGCTTCAGGTTCAGCGTTTGTGATAATTTTTTTGTTGATCATGCTGATCGCAACGCTGTCAGCAACGGCACGGATTGCCGTCATGGGGTATTCCGTGGCAGCTTTCAACGAGGCACAGCGTCCCCTGGCCAGCGTCGCTATTCTGATGGGCGCTGCAGTTGCAGCATTGATCGGTGCGGGAGGCCTGCTTCTGGTCCATGCCCATCTCGGTTGGGCTGCCATGGTTGCCACCATGACGGCCCTGTCTGCTTGCGGCATTCCCGTAGCGGCAGTCGCTCCTGCGGCAGCGCCCAAGTTGCGCGTGCAAGGCATCAATCAAAAAGCGTCTCTGCAGGCATTCTTCCGCGGCCGTGGTATTGGGGGTTTTCTTGTGTTTCTGGTCCTCCTTGGAGTGGGTGTTGGCACGGCATTTGGCATGATTCCGCCCATGTTGGTTGAATCCGGTTACTCCACCGAACACATTGCCTTCATCAATGCCGTCGTGGGCTTTGGCACTCTGCTCGTTGGCGGACCACCTGCAGCGCTGATGATTCGTGTGCTGGGTTTGACAAAAACGCTGACACTTTCCCTGGCGCTCAATACCTCAATCTTTGTGGTCTGTGCGATGATTAGCGTCACTGCACTGGGAGGCATCTGGGGCATCGTGATTGTGGCAGTAATTTTTATGGGTCTCAGCTTCCTTGACGTACCCAGCAACACTTTCTTCATGAAAATTAGTGACAGAGGTCAAGAAAATACGGATCTTTCAATGATCACGTCAATTTACTTCCTGACCTCGATTATCGGGGCAGCCCTCTCCGGTGCCCTTGTAGACCAATTGGGCTTCTGGGCCACGTTTGCTGTAGCAGCCCTCTTGACGGCATGCTCAATCGTGGCGCTGAATGCCTACTTCAGGCGCACCAGACTGAAGACATAAGGCCCCTCATCGGCGCCGTTGCCGAGAAACAGCACGTAGGGTGCCGTACCCGCCACGATCCGACAGTTGCCGCCGCTCCTGCAAGGACTGATGAATGATCTGAACCGACGACGACAGAAACAGACCCGCCATGAACGCAGCAACGATCAGGTCGGGCCAGCCGGTTGCCGTGCCCCAGACCCCCAGCGCCGCCAACATGACTGCCATGTTGCCGATGGCATCGTTACGGGAGCACAGCCACACGGAACGCACGTTGGCATCACCCTGCCTGTAGTGCGCCAGGACCAGCACACTGGCCACGTTTGTTGTCAGGCCTAACAACCCAATGATACCCATGATGTCCGCCTCAGGCACACCCATGGCGACGATCCGGTAGACTGTGGCCCCGAACACCCAGACCCCCATCAGCAGTAGGCTGATCCCCTTGGCAATGGCAGCATTGGTTCGGACCTGAATGGATGCCCCAATCACCGCAAGGGAGACGGCATAGGTCAGGGCGTCACCCAGAAAATCCAGGGCATCGGCCTGCAAGGCCTGGGAGCGCGCCATATGGCCGGCGGTCGTTTCCAGGAAAAACATCAAGCCGTTGAGAACAATGACAACCCAAAGCCGCCGTTTGTAGTCCCGTGAGACACCGTCAAACCTGGTGTCGTGTCCGCAGCATCTTGGCATGGGGGATCCCCGTGAACTGGCCTCGTCAACAGGCTAGTATCTCTAGTGACTAGAGGTTCAAGGGGTCTGTTCATGTTCTCCATCGGACAGCTTTCCAGGCATGCCAGCGTCAAGGTGCCAACAATTCGCTACTACGAGGACATGGGTCTGCTGGCCGCAGCCGGGCGGACCGAGGGCAACCAGAGGCGCTACGGCGCCGCTCAGTTGGAGCAGCTTCGCTTCATCAAACATGCCCGCGATCTGGGGTTTCCCCTTGAAGCCATCTCTGCCTTGATCAACCTTCAAGACCACCCGGACCGATCCTGCAGCGAGGCCAAGGAGCTGGCGCAAGCCCAGTTGCACACGGTGCGGCAAAAGATCAAGCGGCTGACCGCCCTGGAAGCCGAATTGAAGCGGATCCACGATGGCTGCAGTGGCGATGGCCGATCCGGGGACTGCTACGTTCTTGCCTCCCTGGCAGACCACGGATTCTGCACAACGGACCACTGACCAATGCTCGCCGTTCTGGCCAACCGTGTCTACCGTCGCCTGTTTGCGGCCCAGGTGGTGGCCCTGGTGGGAACAGGGCTTGCCACCGTAGCCCTCGGGCTTCTGGCCTGGGACCTGGCCGGTGGTGATGCGGGGCAGGTGTTGGGTACGGCGCTGGCCGTCAAGATGGTTGCCTATGTCACCCTGGCTCCCGTTGCCGCGGCTCTGAACGAGCGGGTGCCGCGGCGGGCGCTGTTGGTGGCCCTTGACCTGGTCCGTGCCGGAGGCACTCTGGCCTTGCTCTTCGTCTCCGAAGTGTGGCAGGTCTATGTGCTGATCTTCCTGCTGCAAGCCGCATCGGCCGGGTTTACACCCACCTTTCAGGCAACGATTCCCGATGTGCTGCCGGACGAAGCCAAGTACACCCGCGCCTTATCCCTCTCGCGGCTGGCCTATGACCTGGAAAGCCTCCTGTCTCCCATGCTGGCGGCAGCCCTGTTGACAGTGGTGGGCTTCCCGGTGCTGTTCGCGGGAACCGTTGTGGGTTTTTTGCTGTCGGCTCTTCTGGTGGCCAGCGTCACCCTGCCCGCACCGGCGCCACGGGCACGGCGGCGCCACGTCTGGTCTTCCACCCTCCATGGGACACGGGTGTACCTGGCCACGCCACGGCTGCGGGGGCTGTTGGGATTGAACGTGGCCGTTGCAGCTGCCGGTGCCATGGTGATTGTCAACACGGTGGTGTTGGTGAAGGCACAGCTTGGCCTGGGGGAGCCTGAAGTGGCGTTGGCATTGGCGGCTTTTGGAGCAGGCTCAATGGTGTCGGCCGTCATACTGCCGCGACTACTGGAGCGGATCAAGGACCGGACCGCCATGTTGTGGGGCGGGATGATGTTGGCGCTCGGTGTCGCCCTGGGCACCCTTGTGTCGACGCTCGCTTCACTCATGGCGCTGTGGATCGTTCTTGGCGCCAGTTTCAGCTTTACCCAGATGCCCACAGGTCGGCTGGTGTGCCGATCCTGCCATAGGGAGGATCGCACGGCCCTCTTCGCGGCCCAGTTTGCCCTCAGCCATGCTTGCTGGCTCGTGGCCTATCCACTGGCGGGGTGGCTGGGTGCCTACGGGGGGCTGGATCCTGCTTTTCTCCTGATGGCGGGATTGGCGCTGGCGGGCGTTCTGGCAGGCGCATGGGCTTGGCCAAAAGACAGCGAACATCCCCTTCGCCACCACCACCCCAACCTGCCGCCGGATCACCCGCACTTTTTAATGCATGGCACTGTCAACCATACGCATTTGCTGATCCTGGATGATCTTCACCCGGACCTTGGCATTGGCAGGCGAACTGTACGGCGTAGATATGATGTCCTTGGATAGGGCAGGCTGGGCCAGAACAGTAGAAGGCCGGATGCAAGAGTGGATGGTCCTGTTGCAGCGGTGGGATCATCCATTGAGGTTTCTCCGTGTGAACCCGGCCGGTAATTGGGTGACAGCAGATGTTGCATGCAGAGCCCAGAAGGCAGCGTAGCGGCCATCTTTCTCCAAAAGGGCATCGTGGCTGCCCTGCTCGGCCACACGGCCGTTTTCAACAAACACGATGTGATCGGCCGCACGCACGGTGCTCAGACGGTGGGCCACAGCGATCACGGTTCGGTCACGAGCGATGGCCGCGATGGCGTCCCGCAGTCGCGCTTCGTCCAGAGCATCAATGGCGGCAGTCGCCTCGTCGAGCAGGACGATTTCCGCTCCCTTAAGCAAAGCCCGTGCGATGGAGACCCGTTGTCGCTCACCACCCGAGAGGGCTGCACCGCCTTCACCGACGGGTGTGTCGAGACCATGGGGCAGTCGGCCCAGCGTTGCCTCCAGTTGAGCCAACTTGATGGCGTTCCCCAACTCAGCTTCCGTTGCCTCGGGTTTGCCGATCTTGAGGTTATCGGCGATGGTGCCGTCGAACAGGTAGACATCCTGGAAGACAATGGCGATACGGTCCATGAGTTCCTGGCTTCCGATCTCACGCACGTCCACTCCACCGAGTCGCACCACGCCGCTGTCTGTGTCGAAGAAACGGGCCATCAGGCGCAGGGTCGTCGTCTTGCCGGCTCCGGAAGGACCCACCAGTGCCGTCAACCCCCTTGGCGCTGCAGTAAAGCTTATGCCCCGCAGAACAGGAGCCCCATCGTAGCTGAAATGGACGTTCTCAAGGATAACGTCATTGCCCTCGGGCTGACGGGGGGATGGCGGTTCAGGGAGCGGCGCCGTGGCCAGCAGCCGTTTCATGCGGCTCAGGTTCGCCTCGCTGATGCGCAGCCCCGATTGCAGATCCGCGGCCACGATCAGGGGCTCGGCAAAGCGCAAACCCAGAACCAGAAGTGCAGCAAGCTCGGGAACGTCCACCGCACCGCCCAGGGCGCGATTCACACCCATCACCAACAGCAGGGTGAGGGCCGCCTGAATCACCACAATAAAGGTCAGGAAGCCTTGGGCAATGGCCCTCATCTGGGCACGGAAGGCATTACGCTGCTCCACAAGGGCGGCGTCAAGATCGGCAGCGGCACTGGCGCCCCGCCCAAAGGCCCGCAACACGGGTTGAGCCTGGGCAAATTCTACGATGCGGCCTGCTGCCTCCGTTGCAGCGGCATGGACCCGACGATCACTGCGCTCCACCAACCGGCCTGTCCAGGTGGTGGCCAGCCAGCCCAAGGGCAAGGCAACGGCCACCGCTGCCGCCAGACGCCAGTCGATCACCGCCATGAAGACGAGAACCACCACCGGTGTGGTAAATGCCACGATCATCGGGCGCAACAGGTGGGCGGGCGCCGCCATGATGTTCACGATCCCCTGGCTTGACAGCACCGCCAACTGGCCCGTCCGGGCCTCGGAGAACCACCCCAGTGGCAGGCGCGCAATATGGGTGCCCAGCCGTGCGAAAAGCGCACGGGCCAAGGCAATGGCGGCATGGTAGCCCGCCAACTGGGTGCGCCAGCGCAGCATCCCGTAGGCGAGAAGGATCACCGCCAGCAGCACCCAGGCCCGCAAGGCGGCGGCATAATCTGCGGCCAAAAGGGCTGAAAGAAACGGCATCAGGGCCACGAAACCCAGGCCCACCAAAACACCCTCAGTGACAAGACCCGTCATCAGACGGCGCAGAGGACGGCGGAATTCCCGGCCCGCCACGTTGATCAAGAGTGGAATCATTTGACGTCCTCCCGGATGGCAGCGGCCCAGAGGGCGGCATAGAGACCGTCACGGTCTGCAACAAGCTCCGCATGGTTTCCCCGCTGAGCAATGCGGCCCTCCTCCAGAACGCAGATCTGGTCCGCATGGACCACCGTGGCCAGGTTGTGGGCCACAATCAGCAAGGTTCGCCGGCTGGACCAGGTGGCCAGGGCTTCCCGCAGTGCTGTTCCCGTCTCGGGATCGGCAAAAGCCATGGCCTCGTCCAGCACCAGGATGGGCGGATCGGCAAGCAGTGCCCGGGCGATGGTGATCCGCTGCGACTCGCCACTGGACAGCGTGGTGCCAGCGCCCAGCATGGTGTCGTAGCCATCGGGCAAGGAAAGAATACGCTCATGGATGCGGGCCGCCCGGGCTACGCGCTCAACGTCCCTCCGATCCGAACCGGAGACGCCAAGGGCGATGTTGTCGCGGACGCTGGCCCGCAGAAGCTGAACGTCCTGGAAGACAAACCCGATGTGGCGGTAGAGTTCCTCGGGTGCAATCTCCGGCAGCGGCACACCGCCCAGCGTCACTTGCCCGGCGCTGGGATCCAGAAACCGGGGCAGCAGCTGAGCCATGGTGCTCTTGCCCGACCCGGAAGGTCCCACCAGCGCGGTGGTGCTGCCCGGCTCCAGCACCAGGTCAATCTCCGACAGCACCTCCCGTTTGCCGTCGTAGGTGGCGTGGACACCTTGGAACACGACCCGATGGCCCCGAAGCTTGCGGGGAACAGCGGGTGTGGACAACACTGGTGTATCCAGCAGGGCGACCAACCGCCTCGCTGCCTGGCCGCCCTGCATCATGGCGTCCTGCTCAAAGGAGAACGCCAGAAAAGTTCCCGTCAGCGCCGGCGCCAGCACAACCAGCGCCAGGGCGTCAACCGGCATCACCACGTCGTCAGCGACAAGCCACAGACCAAGCCCGGCTGTCACCACCACGCCAGTCAGCGGGGACAGTACCAAGTCGGTGAGGACGGCCAGGTTCAGGAGACCCTTGGCCCAGTTCCAGAAAAAGTCGATGAACTCTCCGGTCCTGCAAACAAAACGGGAAAAGGCCCGGTCCGTGCCGCTGAAGGTCTTGATGACCCCGATTCCATGAACATATTCCACTGCCGCCCCATTGACCGCAGCCAGGGATTCCTGATAAGTGACCATTTTCTCCCCGAAGTTACGCATCTGAGCCATGTAGAACACCATGCCAATCACCAGCGGAATCAGCGCCACCGGGACGAGAACGGGATTGATGGACGCCAAATAGGCCAATGCACCCAGCGGCGTGATTAATGCCGCGGTCAGGCTGGTGAAGGTGTGTGCCACGAGGGTGTGCATGGTGGTCACGTCATCCTGCATTCCTTTCTTCAAGGCGCCGCCGTTGCTCACGGTGAACCAGCACAGAGGCACACGGGACAGACGGGCCGCCACACCCCGACGAATCCTGAGCTGGAGATCGTTATCCGCCATATGGGTCAGCATCCCGGAAAGCACAAAGCAGAACACCCGCAGTGCCAGGGCTCCAGCCGCGATCCAGGCGATGCGCACAACCCCGCTTGCATCGTCTCCGGCCAGCAGCGCCCGCGCAATTTCCACCACCCCGATAAACGGAACAATTCCCGCCAAGGAACCCACCGCCTGCACCACACAGGCCGCGACGATGGTGGATTTGATGGGTGCAATGAGCCGAAAGATCGGTGGAGGACTGGGGCGACCGACGCCGCTGTGTGGTCGTGCCACGAGTTGGCTAATATGTTGTTGTAATTCCCACCATAAGACTGTTATAATTTCCCATGAAAAAACCAATTACGTCGCAAGGAATTCCTTGATACACTACAAGACTGCAAAAAAGACTTGCATAGCAAAAGCTCAACGGCTTTTCAGTGTCGGCACTTTGCCATGTAAAGTCCCATCTTTTCACTCTTTTTCCATTAGGATATCGGAGCCATGCAAGCCAGGTGAAGACATGCAACAACGCCGCATTGCCCTTGACGGCGTCCCGGAAACCATGCTCTGGCCCCTCTGGAACCGGGCAGCCGAGATGGAGCGGACGGATCGTCTGCTGGAGGATCCCATGGCGGCGGAGTTGGTGGAGCGCATTGACTACGACTTCCTGGGACGTTTCGGGAAGCCGACAGTGTTCCACGTGATTCGGGCCCGGGTCTGTGACGACCTGATCCGCAACTATCTGGCAGGGGAAAGGGAGCGGGAGCCGGTGGTGGTGGCCCTTGGTGACGGTCTGGAGACCCAGCTTTGGCGCATCGGTGATGAGCGCCTGCAGTGGATCAGTGTCGATGTGCCGGAGTCGATCCGGGTGCGCCGTGAACTGCTGCCACACCACCCCCGCGCCACCCTGGTGTCCGGCTCGGCCCTGAATTGGGCATGGATGGATGCCGTCCCGTCCAATGCCCGGCCCTTGATCACTGCCGCAGGGCTGCTGATGTATTTCAAGGAAGACGACGTGCGCTCGTTGCTTACGGAGATCGCCCAACGCTTTCCCGGTGCTGAGGTGTTTTTCGACACGATTCCGCCGTTCTTCTCACAACGGTCCATGAAGGGCTTAAAGGTCACAAAGCGCTATACCGTACCGCCCATGCCGTGGGGAATCAAGATGAATGATCTGCCGGCATTCATTCACTCTATACCGCAGTTGACGCCCATCAGGGTGCAAACCTACGCCGATCCGTGGCCCAAGCGAATGCAATTCTATAAGATGCTCTCCACCATCACATCACTCCGCAACGCTCTGGCTGGTTGTCTGGTCCATGTACAATTCTCCCCTGCCTGACTCACTACGAGGATGCATCTTTCACTGCCGCGGTGGCAAAGGCCGGGACAACACAAAAGCCGCCGATGCGCTCAGCACCGCCGCCTGCACCCCGAGCACCAGCGGCGGCGCCTGGAGCACCAGGGACAGGGTCAGGACCCCCACCATGGAGCCCACGCCCAGGATCTTGGCGCGCCGGCTGATGGCGCCGTGTTGCCGCCAATCGTGAATCAGTGGTCCGAAGACCGGATGGGCATGGAGCCATGCAGACCAGCGCCGGGAGGAGCGGGCAAACGCAAACGCCGCCGCCAGAACGAAGGGTGTGGTGGGCAGCAGCGGCAGCACCACCCCCAACCCGGCCAGGACAATCATCAACAGCCCGACGGCAAACCACACCAGTCGGACTAAACCCGTTGTGGATCGTCCTGATTGCTGCCCCATCACACCCGTGTGTACCCACTGAACATAGGGGCTCAGGCCCGATGGGCGATGGCCTCTCCCCAGGAGAAGGCCCCAAAACCGCCCTTGTGGGCTCGCCATGCGTCTAGGGCTTCGCCCCAGGCGGCAAAGTCGTTTTCGGTGGCAAGGCCGTGTTTGATGGCCGGTGCCTTCATCTTGGGTGAAAAGAACCAGTTGCGGATGAAGCCCTGCAGGAAGATGCGGTCCTCCTCCTCGCTGAACGGCTCGAACGAAGCCGTGGCCCGCACATCACGGAAGCCGGCCTCCAGCAGGATGGTTTTCAAGGCCTTGCCCAGGTGGGGATGGCCACCGTTGGCGGTCAGGAGTTGGGCGAAGGTGTCCGTTGCCTGCTTCAGGTGTCCTTGCGGATCGGGCTCAAAGATGTAAGCCTCGATCACCGATTCCCGCGCCGACAGAATACCGCCCGGCTTCAACACGCGCTTCACCTCCGCCAGCGCCTGGGCAAGTTTTGGCACATGCATCAGGACCGCATGGCAATGGACCACGTCAAAGGTGCTGTCCGCAAAGGGCAGGTTGGTGGCGTCACCCACCTGGAACTGGGCATTGTCGTGTCCCCCAGCCCGGGCCGCAGACTGGGCCATGGCGATCTGAGAGGCCTCGATGTCCACACCCTGCAGTTCACCGGGCGCCACTGCCTTGGCCAGCCCCACGGAAATGGTGCCGGGGCCACAACCGCAATCCAGCACCTTCATCCCCGGACGCAGGTGAGGCAGCAGGTGGGAGGCCACTGTCTCGGCGTTGCGGCGCTCCAGCAGGCCCAGGAACTCCTCGCTGTACCCCATAGTGTAGGGGGACGGCTGGGCTGGCGCTTGGCTCTGAGAGGTCATGAGTCGGACGTGGACATGGTTTGGTTTCCCTACTAGTTTAGAGGTGCCGGGGTGGAGCCCACAAGCTCCTGACCCAGCACCAGCACCTGGTGGGCCAACCGCTTGATGCGGCGGCCCTTGGCATCTTCGCCCATACCCAGGAGTTGCTGGCGCAGGCCCGCACTGGCTGGGGCGGTGTGCTTGCCCGGAAGCACCACGAGCCGGCTTTGATCCCCGCTTCTGGCCTTGAGTTGGGCATGGAGGTGCGGGCTCTGGTCAATGGTGTCGTCCCGGAAGCGCACCAGCAGGTTGCGGGGCTGGCGGTAGTGCTCAGCCACCAGTTCCATGGTGCGCCGCGGCGGTGGGTTGAATTCCACCGTAAAACCCAGGGACGGCCCCAACTGATTCACCAGGGGAATGGAGCGGCCGGCGGCGTAATTGTTGAAGGCCAGCATGGCGGCGCCACCACAGCCCAGGCCCCCGTCAGGGGCCAACAACAGCAGCTTGCAGCCCAGACTATGGCCCACCCGCAGCAGGGGCAGGTCTGCCAGGTTCGGCTGGCGCCGCAACACCCGCTCCAGATCCAGAAAGGCCTGATCCGCCTGTTGCTGGTGGTCCAGGCTGAGGCGGTAGGCCCAGGTGAACACACCCCAACCCTGGGCTTCGAAGGCCCGCAACAACCTCTGGTAGCTCCATTGCGGCTGCACCGCCAGGCCGTTGCCGCCGATGAACTGGATGATGCCCACCGGCTGGGGCGGCAGCGCCAGCCACACCCTGCCCAGTTGGCGCCAGTGGCGGGGCCAGTGGGGAAGAAGGCCGCTCAACGGGCCAGTTGCTCCAGGCAGGCCCGGGCCTGTTGAACATGGGCCTTGGCATTGAGCAGGGCATTGAACACTAGGCGCACCACCCCCTCCGGATCAATCACGTAGGTGACCCGACCAGGCAGGAACATAGCGGGGGGCACCCCGAAGCGTTTGCGCACGCCGTTGCCCACGTCCGCCAGCAGGGGAAAGGTGAGGTTGTGCTTTACGGCGAAGCGCTGGTGGCTCTCCAGGTTGTCCCCGGAAATGCCCACTACGGCAGCACCCAACGTCTGAAATTGGGTCAGGTTGTCCCGAAAGCCGCAGGCCTCTGCCGTGCAGCCCGGTGTGTCGTCCTTGGGGTAGAAAAACACCACCACCGCTTGCCCCCGTAGGTCCTGGAGGCGGACGGTGCCCCCCTGGCTGGAGGGGAGTTCAAAATCTGGGGCCTGATCCCCCACGCCGATGGCCATGGTCATTGGACAATGGATCTCAGCCTAGGGAGAGGAGCTCGCCAGCCGATGGACGTCACCACACCACTTGTGCCCACAACCCTGCTGCTCCTGGATCTGGAAACCACGGGATTGCATCCAGGGCAGGACCACTGCATTGAATTGGCGGCGGTGTTGTTTTCCGTGCCCCTGCGCACCACCCTAGGCCAGGTGTCCACCCTGTTGCCGGTAAAGGAGAATCAGGCCGAGCGGATCAACGGGATTCCCGCCTCCGCCAGCCAAGGGCGTCAGCCGTGGCGCCAAGCGCTGGCGTTGTTTCTGGCCATGGCTGACCACGCCGATGCCGCGGTGGCCCACAACACGGCCTTCGAACGGCCCTGGTTCGGGAAGCCGCCGCTGCCGCCGTTGCCGCTGCCCTGGATCTGCACCTGTGACGACGTGGTGTGGCCGTTGCGCCTCAACTTGAAACCCAAACCCTCCCTGCGAGACCTAGCCCTGGCCCACGGCATCCCCGTCTGGGCCACCCACCGCGCCCTCACGGATTGCACCTATCTGGCCCAGGTGTTCTCCCGTTGCACGGACCTTGAGGGGTTGCTGCTGGAGGCCCGCCAACCCCGCCAGCTTTACAAAGCCAAGGTGAGCTACGAACAGCGGCACCTGGCCAAGACAGCGGGATTCCACTGGAACAGCTTGGTGCCTGGCGCCTGGGCGCGCCGCCTCTCCACCGCCCAACGGGAGCGCCTTTCCTTTCCCGTGGAACTGGTGGACGCATCTAGCGGCTGAACCTTAAACGGCCGGACTGC
>NZ_FITM01000160.1 GCF_900047545.1 Candidatus Synechococcus spongiarum | reverse complement strand
CCTCCTGCACATTGCGGCCGGTGTGGGGCATGCGGACGTTGACAATGTTCTCATCAAAGCTGGCGCCAACTTTCACGCTGTCGGCAAGAATGGCGGGACTCCACTCCACGTTGCGGCTTTGCAAGGGCACTCGGAAGTCGCCCGGATCCTCATCAAAGCTGGCGCCGATCTTCATGCCGTCGGCAAGAATGGCTGGACTCCACTGCACATTGCAGCTTTGCAAGGGCACTCGGAAGTCGCCCGGACCCTCATCAATGCTGGCGCCGATCTTCATGCCTCAGAGAAGACCGGGGCAACCCCACTTGCGGTTGCACAAGCCATGGAACGCTGGAGCGTGGTGCATGTGATTCAAGCAACAATGGGATTATTTTACCTCAACTCAGGATTGGGCTGCCAACAGGATCTCCAGCACCCGGTCCAGTTTCTTGCCCATGCCCCTGACCTCGACTTTAATCTCCCCGTTATCCTGCTTCATCTCCACTTTGATGTCTTTGATCTCCGCCTTGAAGTCTGCTCTCACCTCATTATGCTTCCCCCAACTTCAAGGGTGAGTCTCCAAGGGCGGGGGCTCACGGGAAGGACTTGCGCCGGCAGAAAACTGTGCCGCCGCGGGAAGGCTGAGGCTGATGTTCCCCTGGCCCAGGCGCAAGGTGGACGCCCCCAGCCAGGCTCGGCGCACGACGGCCAGACCCACGCTGCCGGTGGCCAGGGCTGAGCGGGAGGTAACCACCCCGGCACGGGCGCCGTCTTCACCTTGGAGCACGTTGTCCTCAGGCAGACTGCCAAGGGCGGTGGCGCTGCGCCAGAGGCGCAGTTGTTGTTTGACGCCGTCGTAGGTCACCAACCTGGCCAGCACCTCCTGCCCCAAGTAGCACCCCTTGTCGAGGGCCACGGCCCCGGCAAGACCCAGTTCAAAAGGATTGAAGGCATCGTTGATCTCGCTTGGCCATGCCGGCATTCCCTGCTGGAGCCGGAGCAACTCTGCCTGGGTCCGGGTCAGTCGGGGAACATGGTGTAGCCATGGTGGCAAAGGGTGGGGATCCGGCAGCAGAAGCCGCAATCCCGGCACGCCGGCGCCAAAGTCCGTACCCCGCAACAGCAAAGCCTGGTGATTTCTCTCGGCCACCGGGCACCACCCGGCGCTGGGAGGAGCCATGGTGATGCCCTCGGCTGCCAACAAAGCCGGGGCGGCTTCCCCCAGCACGCTCACCTGCTGCGCCTGGACCACGGGCAGCAGGGTGACCTGATCCGCGGGAAACAGATGGCGATCAAAACGCTGATGCAACGCCGGTCCGTCACCAGCCAGGACCACCAACCGGGCTGCCTGCTTGTCCGCCAACGTGTCCAGGAGGGCCACAGCTCGCGCCGTGGCGGTTACCGCGCAACTGCGACGCAGACAACCGGGCGGGGCGCTGTTCAGGTCCTGGGTGGTTTGGCCATGGAGAAAGCGCAAGCTATCGGCGCCGGTGAGATGCAACAGGTGGACGGAACGGACCGTCCACACCGGCCATGCACCGGGCTCCGGCAAGGCCCGGCTCAACCAGTGGGGGAAGGGCAGGGGGGTGGTCATGGTTGGTGTTCCAACGGGGTGCTGATGTGCTCCAGCAGGAAGAGGGCCTTGAGATGCAGACCCTCAGCGGCCAGGGCGGTTTGCCCACCGTCCTGGCGATCCACAACGGTCACCACCTCCTGAACGGCATAGCCCGCCTCCCGCAGCCGCTTTACCGCCTTGAGACAGGAGCCGCCTGTGGTCATCACGTCCTCCAGCACCGTCACCGGGGCGCCAGGCGCCGGCAGTGGACCCTCGATCCAGGCGCCTGTGCCATGGCCCTTGGGCTCTTTGCGCACGATGAGGGCATCCAGTGGTCGGCCCGCCAGGGCGGCAGCCATGGCCACGCAACTCACCAGGGGATCGGCGCCCACGGTGAGGCCCGCCACAGCTTGGGCTCTGGGATCCACCGCATCCAGCAGCAGCGGCGCCAGCAGCGTGGCGCCGGCGCCGCTGAGGCTGACGGGTTTGCAGTTCACGTAGTGCTCACTCCGCCGACCACTGGCCAGGAGAAAGTCGCCACGCCTGTAGGCCTGACGGGCCAGCATCTGCCGCAAGGCCTCACGGCGGGAGGACGAGGAATTCATCAGTGGAGCACGGGAACGGATGTCCATGGCGCCGACGGAAGAGTGTCCATCCTGAAGGTTGACAGTTGATGGTTGCGGGTCTGCCCCTCTGGAACACGCCGCTCACCTCCGGTCAGGTCACGTCCAGATCACAACCCCGATAGGTGGCGGCCTCCGCCAGGTGTTCGGCTTCGATGCGTTCAGAATTCGCCAGATCGGCAATGGTGCGGGCCACCCGCATGAGGCGATCAAGGCTGCGCATGGAGAGCCCGAGGCGGTCAGCAAGGCGATCCAGAAGGTCTCGGGCGGCGGCGCTGAGGGGGCTGCAAAGGCGCAGTTGACGCCCATCCAGGAGGCGGTTATCAAACAGTTGGCGGCCAAAGCGCTGGCTGGTGTTCTGACGGCTGACGACCAGACGCTGCTGCACCTGGACGGTGGTTTCCGCGGCGACGGGACGACTCACCTCCGTCGGTGAAAGCCGTCGCACCGGCACGTGGAGATCAATGCGGTCCAGCAGGGGTCCTGACACTTGGCGCCAATAGCGACGACGCACGGCATCACCACAACTGCAGCTATGCACCGGATCCCCCCACCAGCCACAGGGACAGGGGTTGGCCGCCGCCACCAGTTGAAACTGACAGGGGAAGCGCAGTCGCTGACCGGCCCGGGCAATGTCAATGGCCCCCTGCTCCAAAGGTTCCCGCAGGTGGTCCAGACAATGGCGGCCAAATTCCGGCAGCTCGTCGAGAAACAACACCCCGTGGTGAGCCAGGCTGATCTCACCGGGCACCGGGTGGGGTGAGCCGCCCCCCACCAAAGCTGCCGGGGTGCAGCTGTGGTGAGGCGCACGGAAGGGGCGCTGGCTACGCAGGCCCGCCTCCGGCTGGGCAAAGGCCACCGAATGGACGCGCCGCACTGCCAGGGCCTCCTCCATGGAAAGTGGTGGCAACAAATCCGGCAAGCAGCGGGCTAACACACTTTTGCCGCAGCCGGGCGGCCCCACCAGGAGCATGTGGTGCCCACCGGCGGCGGCGATTTCCAAGGCCCGCCGCCCATGGCTCTGCCCCTGCAGATCCCTGAGATCAAACCTGAACTCGTCCACGGTCCCCACAAAACGGCCTTGATCCGGGGCGGGGTGGACTTGGGGATTGTTCAGTTGGTCCTGGGCTTCGTTCAGGTCTGCCGCGGCCAGCACGGAGAGGCCGTCAATCTGGGCCGCCTCGTTCCCGTTGGCTTTGGGCACCAGCAGATGTCTGGCCCCCGCGGCCTGGGCCGCCTCAGCCATGGCCAGCACCCCGCGCACCGGCCGCAAGCTACCATCCAGGCCCAACTCCCCTGTGGCCCAGAGGCCCTCCAGCCAGGTCAAGGGAATGCGCCCGGCGGCGGCCTGGAGGGCAAGGGCCATGGGCAAATCAAAGCTGGGACCTTGTTTGCGCAAGGCGGCTGGAGCCAGATTGACGGTCAGGCGAGACACCAGCGGGCGCTGGCCACTGTTGCGCAGGGCGGAGCGGATTCGCTCGCGAGATTCCTGAACTGCCGTATCTGGTAAACCCACAATCTGAAACGCCGGCAGGCCAGGGCCTAAATCCGCCTCCACCACCACGGGACAGGCCTCCACTCCAACAATGGCGGCACTAGTGCAACGGGCAAGCATGGCGTTAAGCAGTGAGGGTCTGGCCCAGGATTCCCACCCTTCGGCCCGTCGTTGCCGTTAGTCTTTCGCCATGGCCCAGTCCAATCCCTACAGCCAGTACTCCTCCGCCCAGAAGGTGAGGGCCCTGGTGAAGGGTATCCAGGGCCACAAGCGCTGGAACGAAGCCCTGGCCAAGGCAGCGGACCGGGAGGCCATGCTGGATTTGCTCCAACAGGCATCGGACAAAATCGGCCTGGGGCTGAGTCGGCAGGAGCTTGCGGAAACCCCACCCCTGCGGGATTGGCTCTGGTTCAAGAAAAACAGTCCCCTGCTCACCATCGGTAGTCAGGAGTTTGGACCCTATTGAATTTCTGGAACCGACTTTAGGGCACATCGAAAATCGCCGCTTCCCCTACGTGGGAAAGCCTGGTGGCCTACGAGAAATCCCTCTATAACTGACTTTCTCATGGTGAGACGGCAGCCCTCCGGAGGGCTTTGCCCAATTTTTC
>NZ_FITM01000164.1 GCF_900047545.1 Candidatus Synechococcus spongiarum | reverse complement strand
CCCCTGCTGCTGGCGGCCTCCTGTGGTATGGGGGCTATTTTTCTGGTGATTCCCGCTGGCGCCACCGTGCCCCAGACGCCCCAGCGCCCGGCGGAAGAGGTGCGGTTGCTGCCGGCGGACGCACCCCGCTCGGCAGCAGGGGAACCCTGGCAACTCTGGCAGTGGGGACCTGTGGGCCGGCCGCCGCTGCAACTGGGACCCCTGGCGGTCAATCGGGCCTCTCTGGAGTTGGCGCTCCGCACCGGGACACTGCTATTCACTCTGGTGCATAGCGCTAACCTGCTGCTGATTTCCACACCGGTGGAAGACCTGGCCTGGGCCTTTGCCTGGATCTTGCGCCCCCTGCGGCGCCTGGGGATTCCCACCACGGAACTGGGGTTCATGCTCCTGCTCTCCCTGCGCTTCTTGCCGCTGGTGCAGGAGGAACTCCAGAACTTGCTGCGGGCCGTGGCCACCCGTTCCTTTCACCTGCGTCAGCTTGGTTTCAAGGGGGGCATGGCCCTGCTGTTAGGGCTGGGGGAGCGGCTACTGGCCAACCTGCTGCTGCGCTCCGAGCAGGGGGCGGAAGCCCTCATGGCCCGGGGCGGCCAGTTGTTGCCCCCCTTGACGCTGCGACCGAGGACACCCACGGCGGGACTGCCCAATGGCTGTGCCCTGGTGCTGCTGATGCTGTTTGTGGCGCTGCGCTGGCAAGTGGGCAGACCCTAAGGCCAGTTGGCCAGGCCACCCTTTACCATTAGGATGAGTCGGTAAGTCCATAAAATTTCCGCATCAGTGGCTGCCGAACGCTATCTCAATCATCCAACCTTCGGGTTGCTCTATTGGGTCTGCCCAACGGGAGACAGCAGAGATCTCTATGTCAGCCTCTATGCGCAGAGAATGTTCTTCCTGGTCACCCTGCAAAACCAGGACGTTCTTTTCCAGACCATCCCCCTGATGGATGCCCGGGCCTTGGCTGAGCAAAACCTCAGCCGCTCGCGCCGTACAGACCCTGACGCAGCTGTGGCTTGGCAGGATATTTTTGAGAAAACCTTTATCTGATGAGCATGGCGTGGTCTCGTGAAATTATGGGCCACTTGACCGTTGCCAGTTATCTGGAGGCTCTTCGCCACCGTTTGCCCCCTGGAGTGACACTGCTGGCGGTGAGCAAGGGCCAGCCTGCGGAGGCCGTTGAGCAGGTCTATGCGGCAGGGCAGCGGTGCTTCGGGGAAAGCCGTCTTCAGGAAGCGGCGCCCAAGATCACGGCCCTGAGGCAGCGTTGTCCCCAACTGGAGTGGCACTTCATCGGCCAACTGCAAGCTAACAAGGTGCGCGCCGTGGCCAAGGCCTTTGCCTGGATTCACTCCCTGGATCGTCTCAGCCTGGCGCAGCGGCTGGATCGCATCGCCGGGGAGGAGGGGTGTTGCCCCCAGGTGCTCCTCCAGGTCAAGCTGCGTCCAGATCCTGGCAAGGTGGGCTTTTCTGCGGAGCAGTTGACCAGCCACGTGCCCACACTGGTCCGCCTGTCCCACCTGAAGTTGCGAGGGCTGATGACCATGGCCCCCCTGGGGCTTGACTCGGATCAACTCCACCGTCTTTTCTCCGAGTGCCGCCACCTGTCCTGTCAATTGAGAGCCTGCTTGCCGCCAGCTGTGGCCAGAGATTTTAACCAGCTTTCCATGGGCATGAGCAGGGATTGGCCGCAAGCTATTGCCGCTGGCAGTACACTTGTGCGCATTGGCAGCGGTATTTTTGGCGCCCGGCTAGTCTCGCCGGTCGGCTGACGCCCGCCATCCGGGACAGGGAGCCCACCTCCGGGCTTGCTTGCAAAAAAGCAGATCTACGACTAGGCTTAGGACGTAGATTGCGGTCTGTCTTTTGCCCCTTGATGAGGTTCTCCGGCAGTGTCCTTCCCTCGCATGATACGCTCTATGATACGTTCTATCTTTTCTGGCGATGACAGTGAGACCACGGAAGACGATCCTGCCTATGGTTACGATGAAAAGGTAATGGGGGGTGAGATCCCCGCAGGAGAGGATTTTCCTGAGGAGTTCTCCAGCAGTGCTGCCCGTTCAGGCCATGATGCTTTGGACATGGTCCATGGTCTCGATAAGGAGCCCTTCACCCAGGACAACATCATTGGGATGCCAGGCATTTCCAGCGAGGTGGCCGAGGTGGTTTTTATGAAGCCACGGAGCTTTAACGAGATGCCACAGGCTATTCAAGCCTTACGCGGGCGCCGAGCCATCATTCTTAACTTGACCCAGATGCATCCCGAGGAGGCCCAGCGTGCCGTAGATTTTGTCTCGGGTGGGAACTTTGCCACCGACGGCAGTCAGGAGCGGCTGGGGGAAGGCATTTTTCTTTTTGCTCCCAGTTGCGTCAAAGTCACCATGGCGGAGCCTTCCGAGCCAGTGCCGTCTCCGACCCCATCAGCCGTGAAGCCACAGAAGCCACCTCAGCCAAACGCTCCCGAGTCTCCTGCCTACAACAGCCACAACAGTCATAACAGCCAACCGTCCTCCTTCGTGCCAGAGGTGAACGGTGCGCCGTTCTCGGGTGGTCTGCCTCCCACCGTCTAGGAGAGTGGTGTGCCAAGAGACTCCAGTTCAGGTCATGGACGGTAGGTGGGGGATTCTGGGCTACGGTCAGATGGGCCAGTCCTTGGTGCGGCCCTGGTTGGATAGTGGCTGTCTGCAACGGGAACAGGTGGTTGCCTGCGTCCGTGACCAGGGCCGGGCCGCGGCCCTGTACCGGCAAGACGGGGTGGCAGTGGGGATTGATCTGCGGCCGGTACTGACGGCGGATCACCTGGTGCTGGCCTGCAAACCTCAGCAGTTGCCCACGGTGCTAGAGACCCGCGCTGCCCTGGATCCCCCTCCCCAGGAAGGGCAGGGCCTGGTGATTTCCATCCTGGCGGGTGTGTCCCTGGGGCGACTACAAGCGGCCTTTCCTCAGCGCCCGTGTGTACGGGCCATACCCAACATTGCTTGTCGCATCAGAGCCGGGCTGACCGGCCTGGCCATGGCTGCCGGCGCGTCCCCCCAGCACCGTGAACTGGCAACCGCCATGTTTGCGGTCCTCGGCCAAGTGGAGCAGGTGAGCGAGGCCCAGATGGACGCTTTCCTGGCCCTGGCCGCATCAGGCCCCGCGCTGGTGGCGGTGATGATGGAAGCCCTGGCAGATGGGGGTGTTGCGGCGGGTCTGCTCCGGTCCCAGGCCAACACCGTTGCCCAGGTGATGGTGGCTGGTAGCACTGCACTGCTGCAGAAGGAGCAGTGGTCCCCATCCGCCCTCAAGGAGGCGGTCTGTAGCCCCGGCGGCACCAGCATTGCCGCTGTTGCCGAATTGGAGCGCCGTAGCTTCCGCGCCGCGCTGATGGACGCCGTTCTTGCAGCCCAGCGCCGCTGCCGGGAACTGGGGTAAGCACCAAACCAGAGCCCAAGATTCAAGGAGCTTTCTGGCCAAGGCGAGGTTCCTGACCCATGCTGATGCGCTTGATGTTGCCGCGGTGGCGCCAGACCACCAGCACCGTGGCTGCCATGGCCAGCAGCGTGTAGGGGAGACGGGCGGCAGACCCCGCCGTGCCCCAGACCATCAGCAGGGGCAGCAGGCCGCCAGCAGTCAGGCTGGCCACCGAGACCATGCGGACACTGGCCAGCACCAGCAAAAAGCTGCCCAGGCAGGCCAGGGCCACCACAGGAGCAAGGCCAAGGACCACCCCCAGCCCCGTGGCCACCGCCTTGCCCCCACGGAACCCCAACCAGAGGGGCCAACTGTGGCCAGCCAATGCACAGAGCCCCACCGCCAACTGCTGCCACGGTGTGGCGCCCCAGCCCTTAGCCAACAGAATGGCCGCCGTTCCCTTGCCCACGTCCACCAGCAGAACAGCCAGGGCCGGCCACCGCCCCGCCACCCGCAACACGTTGGTGGCCCCCGTCGAGCCGGAGCCCTGCTGCCGTAGATCCACACCACGCAATCCTTTCACCACCAGCCAGCCGGCGGGAATGCTCCCCAGGCCGTAGGCTGCCAAGAGGCACAGGAGCCAGGATACTTCAGAGTTCAAGGATCAGAGGGGATCACTGTCGAGGTTGTCCATGGACAACTCGTGGGCATCGGCAGCAAAGGCGAGCCAGAGGGGAAACTGGAGGATGGGAATATCAATGACCTGCTCGGCGGCGTCAACCAGAATCAAGGGTAGGCCATCCTGGCTTTCCAGCCGGTCAGCCCGCTCGATCAGTGCATCCGGTCGTTCAAACAGGCTGATGCCGTTGGCACCGGGGCCAAAATCCTCCCGCGTCAGACCCAGGCTGTCCTGCAATCCCCGTCGCCACTGTCCCAGGCGCTCCGGCGTGCTGGCCAGCACCAGGGTTTGCAACTGGTCCTCCCCGTAAAGCTCCGTGAGAACGGCAATGGCCGCCGCGCCCAGCAACACGTTGCGGCTGCGACTGCCCAGGCTGTTCTGTGCGCCCCGCCCCTGCTGCTGAAACAACCAGTTACTGAGCAGCGCCCCATGGCTGGCATCCAAGTGGCGGCGTAACCGCCATGGTGGTCCATAGAAATCCGGCGTGTCCTGGAAGCCGCGGATCATGTCCTCAATGAGGGGTTCATCGGCCAGGAAGGGGCTGGCGGCGCTGGTGCTCTGGCCGGGGGCTGTTGTGGTGGGCTGATCCAGGGGCGAAGGCTGAACCATCACCTTCCGGGGGGTCAGCTCCAGGTCTTGGGCCCGGTCACTCAACTCCTGCAAGGCCCCCACCAGATACTCCTGAAACCCTCGTACGCGGTGAGACAACTCGTCGCAGGTGCCGGCAAAGTGGCGGTGAATGTCCTCCTGAAGTCGGTTACGCCGTTGCTCAAGGGTGTTGATCTCCGTCAGCAACCGTTGCCGTCGCTCCAAAAGCTCGCTCAGGAACACGTCTGCCGCAGGGGAAGCTGCTGGTGGAGTCCGGGGTGTTGATGCCTCGCTGTTGCTGGATGTCATGGAGGTGGATTCAGGGGGCGTCAGCAGAACTGGCGGCGACGTTCACGTGGCCAAGCCGCTGCTCCAGTTGTTGGCGTAGCCTCTGCCCATCCATAATCACCGGCACGAAATGAATGCCGTTCACTTCACGGAAGTAGAGGAGAACGGGGAACGGCGTCCAGAACAGGCGCCAGTTGCGCCAGTTTTTGTAGGGGAAGCGGCGCAGCACCACGGCTCCGTTGTGCAACTCCAGCGCATCAGGGCCAAACACCAGGTGCAGCCGCACACTTTGAAAGAACAACACCAAGCCCAATAAGGCCACGGCGCCACCGGCCACCAGGTTCAGCAGGCACAGCAGCGCACCCAGCAGCAGGATGGCCAGAGGCAACCGTAGGTCCGGCGCCAGCGTCACCGTCTCCGCAGCATCCATGGTTCAGCCTGATCGTCAAGATGGAAACCACTCTAAAGGCCGGTCCCCTCATCCGAAAAAGATCTGGGTCAGCCCCACGTTGACCAGCGCCAGTAGCACCAGGGTCATGACCACGGCGCCGGTGGTGCTGGTGCCCACTTCCCTGGGTCCTCCCCTGGTGGAGAGCCCCCAGCCACAGGCGATCAGCGCGATCACCAGACCAAACACGATCCCTTTACAGAGCATGGCGGGCACGTCTGTGGGGTCCATCCATTCCCTCACGGACTGCCAGAACACCGCAGGTGGAATTCCGTAGTATTCCGCACAACTGATGGTGCCGGACACCATCCCCACCATGAAGAAGGCCAGGGTCTGCAGGGGCGTCATCACCAGCAATGCCACCACCCTCGGCACAACAAGGTATTGCACCGGATCCGTCCGCAGCATCTTGATGGCGTCCACCTGTTCGGTGACGGCCATGGTGCCCAGTTCTGCGGAATAGGCCGTCGCCACCTTGCCCGTGATCAACACCGCCGACAGGATCGGGGCAATTTCCCGAGCCAACCCTACGGCCAACATGCCGCCAACAGCTTCACCAGCCCCCAGGTCCGTGAGTTCCGAGGCCACCTGCACGTTGAACACGGTGCCAGCGGCAACACCCACCAGCAGCACCACCAAAAAACTGTCGGGGCCGGCAATGTGCATCTGGGTCAGGGTTTCACTGCCGCCCCAGTGACCATAGGCCAGAGCGGCAACGGTTTGGCCGCTGAGCAACAGGCTGCTGCCCAGACGTTTGAGCCATCGGGGCGTTGTCATGTCAGACATGTCTTGGTGAGCAGGATGGTCATCGAAAGGTGGAGATCTGTTGCATGCTCCGCCGGGGCCAGTGGCGCATCACGATGAGGCCCAGGATCAGCAAGGTTCCCGGCACCACGCTGATGCACAGACGAATCATGACAACGGCGCCGGCGGGCTGGTCCGTCCCTTGGCTGGCCAGATAGCCGCTCAACTCCAGCACGATGCCCAGGACAAAGATGCCCAGGCCAATGCCCAGCTTCTGAACCAGCACCATCCAGGCCGTGTAGAAGCCGGCGGGGTGATCGGGGTCGGCATCAATGGCGTCAGGGAGCAAAGACCAGGGGATGAGGAAGGCCGTGGCGCCCCCCAGCCCCAGAAGGACGATGGTGAGCACCAGCAGGGTCAGAAACAACCCCTGCCAGACAGCGCCCATCTGGGCGGGGAAGGGGGGCAGCACCAGGGCCAGGACAAGGGCAACACCCCAGAGGGTCAACCCCCATCGCAGGGCCGGAATCCGCCCCCGCCGCTGGGCCACCTGCCTCCAAAGCCAGAGTCCCATCATGGCCGACACCTGAAACACCATGGGCATGGCCAGGGCCCAGTCGTCCCCCAGGTGCAGCACCACCCGCAGGAACAGCAGGGAGACGGTCTGCATCAGTTGCAGGGCATACCAGAGCAGCAGATAGAGTCCCAGCACCATGCGGAAGCGTCCGTTGGCGACAGTCCGCCGCAGTTGCACCCAGATGGTGTCCAAATGGGAAGCCGGCCTGAGGGCGCTGTGGGCAAAGGGGCTGAGGCCCACGGCGCAGACCAGACCGGAGCCGGCAATCAGGACGCCCCCCAGAATCCCCAACCGCTCGTACCCCACTGCCCCCTGGGGCACCAGGGAGAAGGCCAGCACCAGCCCCAGGAAACCAGCCATAAGGGATCCGGTGAAGCGGGCCGCATTGAGATGGGTGCGCACACTGGCGCTGCTGGAGAGTTCGCTGGGCAGGGCGGCATAGGGGAGATTCATGGCGGTATAGGCCGTCATGAGCAACACCGCCATCACGCTGTAGTAGGCCAGACGCTGACCGGGGGCGCCTGGGGGCACCCACCAGGTGGCGGCAAAACAGAATCCCAGGGGAACGGCAGCCCCGGCAATCCACGGCAGACGGGCGCCCCAGGCGGTGCGGGTTCGGTCGCTGAGCCAGCCGATCAGGGGATCACTCAAGGCGTCCCACACCTTGATAACCATGAGCATGGCCCCTGCAAATCCTGCCGAGAGGCCCGCCACTTCCGTAAAGAAGGGGAAGAGGTAAAAACCCAGCACGGTGGCCGCCAACCCTGTGCCCGCATCCCCCAGGCCGTAGGCCAGGTAAAGACGAAGCTGCCGCCCCACTGCCAAGGTTCCACCCAAGGGATTAAGCTGCTACGGGCAGCACGCCATAAGCGGACATAGTTTAGTGGTAAAACCTCAGCCTTCCAAGCTGATGATGGGGGTTCGATTCCCCCTGTCCGCTTCTCCGTCACGGGGCGCCGGGGTGCAAATGATCAGTCCGGATCAGCCTCCAGCGGGGGAGGGCAGTGACGACTGGCCACCATCAGCGCCAAGCTGTGGGATTCCAGGTGCATCCGGTCCTGGGGCCAGGAACGGGGGCATGGGGGCAGGTCGTCGTCTGCCGGGAGCGCCGTATTGATCAGACGGCGCCAGCCACTGTGGCACCTGGGCAGCTCAAAGAGAATGGACTCGTGAAATGCGTTGAGGCCACACCAAAGGACCACATCCCCAGTGGCTGTATGCACACTCCAGGCCAAGGCGTGGGACCAGGCGCCGTAATCCGGCCGGTTGAGCTTGGGGCCGTGCCACCTGCGGTACGGCTGGAGCGGCGTGGCTGCGGCCTGCTCCTGAATGAGGGTGGAGGGATTTAGCCAACTGCTCAGGGCCGCCCGCAGCCGCAGCAAGCGGCGCACATAGCGCCCCATGGCCTGCTGGGCCGGGTTATGATCCCAGCTCATCCAGCCCACCAGGTTGTCCTGGCACCAACTGTTGTTGTTGCCCCCCTGACTGCGGTTCACCTCATCCCCCATCCACAGGAGAGGAACGCCCGGTGCCAACAACAGGGAGGTGATCAGGTTACGCACCTGGCGGCGACGCAGGGTTTGAACGCGGTCATCACTGCTAGGTCCCTCAACACCGCAGTTCCAGGAGTTGTTATGACTGTCCCCATCCCGATTGCTTTCGCCGTTGGCGAGATTGTGCTTGCAGGTGTAGCTCACCAAGTCTTGCAGTGTAAAGCCGTCATGGGCAGTGACAAAGTGGATGGAACGGCCAGGCTGCACGTCGGCTGCGGCAAATAGATCCCGGTTGCCGCTGAGCCGCTGGCGCATGTTCCAGCAGGTGTTCTGATCCCCTTTCCAAAAGCGCCGCACGTCGTCCCGGAAACGGCCGTTCCACACGCCGAAGTCCTGGGCGGGAAAGTCGGCAAGCCGGTACAGCCCCCCGCAGTCCCAGGGCTCACCGGTCAACTTGAGATCCGCCAGCAAGGGATCTGCGGCCATGGCCCTGAATAGGGGGGCCTCCTTCAAAGGGGCCAGGTGGTCCCCCCGGGTCAACGCCGCGGCAAGGTCAAAGCGAAAGCCGTCCACCCCCAGCTCCACGGCCCAGCAACGCAGCGACTCCAGGATTAGGTGCTGCACGTGGGGACGGTTGGCGGCAATGCTGTTGCCGCAGCCACTCACGTCCTGATGGCAACCACTGCTATCGCAGAAGTAATAAAGCTGCTCCCCGAAACCTCTCCAACTGATGGCGGGACCATCGTCTCCCCCCTCAGCAGTATGGTTGTAGACCACGTCCACAAAAACCTCCAGATTTTCCCGGTGGCAGGCGGTCACGAATGCCCGCATCTGCTGGCGGGCCTGAAGGGGGTCATGGCCCACCATGTAGTCGGGATGCAGGGAAAACCAGTTGATGGGGGCATAGCCCCAGTAGTTGTGGAGGCCTGGGGGCCCACTGCCGGGATCAAAGCACTGCAGGGGCAGCAGTTCGATGGCGGTGACCCCTAGGGACTTCAGGTGGGGGAGCAGGTGACATAGCCCCAGCAGCGTGCCCCTTTCCTCAGGGGAAACTGGCGCCCCCCGGGCACGGGTGAACCCCCCTGGATGGAGTTCATAGATGACCGTCTCCCGCCATGGCCGCCGCGGCCGGGGCGCCGCCGTGAAGTCGAAGGGATGGCGCTCCGTGACCACGCCCTTGAGACAGCAGTCCAGGTTGGGCCGTGTGCCATGGCCGGCCTGGCGCTCATACACCCGCCAGCCATCCACGGCCCGGGCACAGGGATCCAGCAACACCTTGGCGGGATTGAAGCCTGCCGCTTCCGGGCCATACACCCTGTATCCGTAACGGCAGCCAACATCAACGCCGTTGACGAACACATGCCAGACGTCACCGCTGCGATGGGCTGGTCCCAGGGGAATGATCCGGCTGGGGGCGGGGCTGCTGCCCTGGTCAAAGAGCAGCAACTCCACGTGGGTTGCCTGGGGCGCCACCACCGCAAAATTGACGCCATCGGCGCCAACCTCCGCGCCAAGGGGGCCAGGACGACCAAGCCAAGTCGAAGTCACACTGGGTCGGGGCCGCTGCCAAACCCTAAGTCCACGACTCCGGTATTGCCACCATGTCCATGCACCCGTTCCCTGACGACTCCCTGCCAGCGGGACGTTCCCCCCAGGAGGCGGCCGAGGGCCTCTGGGTTTTCGCCCCCAATCGGGACAGCCGCGGCACGGTCGCCTGGCTGCTGCGCACCCCCACAGGACCCGTGCTGGTGGACGTGCCGGAGATCACTCAGGCCAACCTGGCGCTGCTGTCGGACCAGGGGGACGGCGGTCGGATTGTGGTGACCCATCGCACCGCCCACGGGGCGCTGCGGCGGCTGGCGCAACGCCTGGACTGGGAGGTGTGGATCCAGGAGCAGGAGGCCTATTTGCTGCCCACCATGGCCCTGCAGACGTTTTGTCAAGAGCAGGAATTGGGCCATGATCTGGTGCTTTACTGGACCCCTGGCCCCACACCCGGCTCCTGCTGTCTCCATTGGCGTGGTGGTCGGAGCGTGCTCTTCTGTGGCCGCCTGCTGCAACCGCAACCCAATGGCCGCGTGGCGCCGGTGCGCACGGCCCACACCTTCCACTGGGACCGCCTCCTCACCAGCCTGGCCCGGTTGCGCCAGTGGCTTGGCCCCGATGAACCTGGCCGGATTGCCTGCAGCACGGGTCTGGTTCACCTCCATGGGGCCGCACTCGTGGACCAGGGCGCCAGCGCCTTGGCAGCACTGAACCTGGAGACATTGCAGGCTGCGGGCCGCGGTCCCAACCTGCCGTGGTGAGTGGCGCCAGGAAAGGTACAGCGGCGGTCCATGCCCTCGGCTAGCAAAATTACCCATTGGGGGGCGCTTTTGATTGCTTCTGGGGGCAGAATCTCTTAGCGTAAATTGATCGTGCCTCAGCTGGGCATTGCCCTGCTCAGCGCATCTTTCCTCTCTTCTCCTCAATGAACAAAGCCGACCTCGTCAACAGCGTTACTGCTGACCTCTCTGATTCTGACCT
Source organism: Candidatus Synechococcus spongiarum (assembly GCF_900047545.1). Classification (GTDB taxonomy): domain Bacteria; phylum Cyanobacteriota; class Cyanobacteriia; order PCC-6307; family Cyanobiaceae; genus Synechococcus_B; species Synechococcus_B spongiarum_C. The sequence goes on along the minus strand of NZ_FITM01000164.1, from coordinate 4,511 downwards.
GAAGCGGGCAGATGTTTCCCGTGTGGTAGAGACAGCCATCGAGACCATCATCAACTCCGTTGTCACGGGGGACAAGGTGTCGATCCTCGGCTTTGGCTCCTTTGAATCCCGGGAACGATCAGCCCGTCAAGGCCTGAATCCCAAGACAGGCGAGCCGATTCAGATTCCGGCCAAGCGGGTCCCCGCCTTCACCCCCGGCAAGATGTTCAAGGATCGGGTGCAGGAAGGAGCCTAGGCCAACTGATTCGGGGACGTTTTGCACCCACCCCCAGCGGTCCGCTCCACCTGGGCAATCTGCGCACAGCGCTTCTGGCCTGGCTCCATTGTCGCCTTCAAGGTGGGTCGTTCCTGCTGAGGATTGATGATCTGGATCATCCTCGCCTCCAGCCCGGCGCAGAAGACGCCATTCTTAGGGATCTACGCTGGCTGGGTCTCGACTGGGACGAGGGTCCCGACATCGGCGGACCCTGCGGACCTTACCGCCAAAGCGGACGCCGCTGGCGCTATCACAAGGCCCTATCCGCTCTGCGGCGTCGTGGATTGCTCTTCCCCTGCCGCTGCAGTCGCCGCATGTTGGCTGCTGTCTCCGCGCCCCATGGGGTCACCCCCTTGTACCCAGGCACCTGCCGCAACCGCCGGGACTGGGGGCCACGGCAGGGGAAGCTGCCAAGCTGGCGCTGGCGGGCACCCAACCGTCACTGCCGTGTGCCGGAGATGCTCCAACCAGCACCCGAGGGCTGGCTGCCCACCATGGTGGGGGACGTGGTGCTGCGCAGGGCCGACGGGTTCGTTGCCTATCACCTGGCCACCGCTGTGGACGAGATGGCCATGGGCATCACCCAGGTGTTCCGCGGTGCGGATCTGCTGCCCACTACGGCTGTGCAGGTAGCCCTGATGGAAGATCTGGGGGGAACGCCACCGCGCTACTGGCATGGTCCCCTGTTGCGGAATCGACATGGGCAACGGCTGGCCAAGCGCACAGGAGCAGGTGGCGTCCAGGCTCTGCGGCAAGCCGGCTGGGATGCTCCGGCGGTTGTGGGCGCCCTGGCCGCCAGCGTCGGCCTCCTTGAGGGGCGGCAGCGTCTCTCAAGCGCTGAACTGCTCAGTGGTCTCGACCTGCCGCGCCTGGAAGCCACCTGTCGAACAGACCACACCCCGCCACCGCAGGGGCTGCCTTGGGGGGAGGATGCGGCCCCTCCACCACCCGCGCCACACTGCGGGGATCGGGGGGAGGATGCGGCCCCCTAAACTGAGGCTTCTTTGCTGCCGTCATTACAGTGCATCGTACGGCTTCCCAGCGGCGCGTCTTGTGGCCTGCTCTGCTATCTGCCGCCCTGGTGGCGGGCCTGGCCCCCGGCCCCGTCCTGGGGCAACCCTACACGGACCAGCAGATTAAACGCCTGGCGCTGGATGCCCTGCGGGAATCGCCCGAACTGGTGTTGGAGATCATTCGGGCCAACCCCGAAGTGGTCACCCAGGCGGTGGCCATCCTGCAGGAGCGTGAGCGGGCCCAGCAGGCCCAAGCAGCCCAGGCGGCCCTGGCCACTCACCGGGACGCACTGTTGCACCCACCCCATGGGCCGGTGCTGGGCAACCCGGAGGGGGATGTCACCATTGTGGAATTCTTTGACTACAACTGTGGCTACTGTCGGCGCAGCAGCCGTGTGCTCCACGACTTGCTGAAGGCGGACGATCAGGTTCGGGTGCTGCTGCGGGAGTGGCCCATCCTCGGGGAAGGGAGCCGGTTTGCAGCCCGAGCCTCCCTTGCCGCGCAACAACAGGATCAGTATCAAGCCTTCCACCGGGCCTTGATGGATCTTCCCGGTGAAGCCACGGAAGCCAATGTCGTCAGCACCGCCAGAACACTGGGCCTGGATGTGGAGAAGCTGCGGCGCGACATGACCGCCCCGGAGGTGGACGCCCATCTGGAGCGCTCCGATCAACTGGCCCGTGCCCTCAGCATCACGGGCACACCCGCCTTTGTGGTGGGCAACACCCTGGTGCCGGGGTTCACCAGCCTGGAGCGGTTGCAGGAGCTGGTGCAGCAATCCCGCGCTGCAGGCCTCCGCTAAGCTGCGCTTGACTTCCCCCCTCCTGGTCCTGTGGCTGAAACCATCTTCAGCAAAATTATTCGCCGCGAGATTCCCGCAGACATTCTCTATGAAGACGAGCAGTGTCTGGCGTTTCGGGACGTGAGTCCCCAGGCACCGGTCCATGTGCTGGTCATTCCCAAGGAGCCCATCGAGAGCCTGGCCACGGCACCGGCGGGGTCCGCTGCCTTGCTGGGTCACCTGTTGCTGAAGGCGGCCCAGGTGGCGCGCCAGGAAAAGCTGGAGGGGTGGCGAACGGTCATCAACACCGGCGCCGAAGCCGGTCAGACCGTTTTTCACTTGCACGTCCACGTGATTGGGGGCCGCCCCCTCGCCTGGCCGCCGGGATAGGCCGGCGCTCCCCCACGCCCTCCTCAATCGACTCTCCCTGTGGGGGCAACCCCCATCCCCGTGCGTCCTTGTCCATGCCCTTGATCACGTCGTTGCGTCAGCAGTTCGGTAACTTCCTCAAGCTCACCCGCAAGCTGCACCGCCTGACCCAGCCCTACTTTCTTCCCCGTGAGGAGACCAACGGCTGGCAGTTTCTCGGCCTGTTGGCGGCCCTGATCCTATGCGTGGGCGGTGTGGTGCTGTTTTTTCTCACAGCCATCATGGCTGGGGTCCACAGCATCCTTCCCCAACTGACGGACACCTACCTGGGTGGCGTGGAAGGAACGTTGGAGACCATCTGGTCAAGCTGGTGGGGCCCGCTGTTCTGTGGGCTGTTTCTCGTTGGCTGCCTGTCCTTCTTTACCCTGAGGCGGCAACTGCGACGACGACGCTGGCTGCCCTGGTTGTTGTTGGGGGTCATCATCTTCATGCTCCTGGCGGTGAACGGCATCAATGCGGGCATCACCTTTATTGCCCGGGATCTCACCAATTCGCTCATTGCTACGAATCGTGAGGACAGTTATAGGAATCTATGGGTTTATGCCATCTGCTATATTGTGGCGCTGCCTATCCGCACATCTCAATTCTTTTTCACCGCGAAACTGGGAATTCTTTGGCGAGAATGGCTGTCCAAAAGCCTGATCACGGACTACATGACGGATCGCGCTTATTACCGGATTAATCCCAATGACGAACAAGCCACGGATATTGACAATCCAGACCAGAGAATTTCAGATGACACGCGAGACTTTACAGTACAAGCGCTTAGCTTGACATTAAATATTTTTGATTCCATTCTGACATTTCTATTAAATATTCTCATTTTGTGGAGCATCAGTGAAGATTTGACACTGGCTTTATTTGTCTATTCCTTTATCACTTCCACAATTCTGATTATTTCCAGTCAGAAACTGTTCAAAATTAGTTTCAATCAAGTGCGTTATGAGGCGGACTTCCGTTACGGACTGGTCCATGTGCGTGACAATGCCGAATCCATTGCTTTTTACCGTGGTGAACAGCAGGAGCAAGAGGAAACGGAACGCCGCCTTGGGATTGTGATTAAGAACCTTAACCTGCTGATCATCTGGCAAACCATTATCCAGGTCATGCAACGCTCAACTGTCTATGGGTCCAATTTTATCCCCTATGTAGTTCTCATTGAACCAATTTTGCGTGGGGATATAGATTATGGCGGCTTTGCCCAGGCGAACGTGGCGTTCAGCTTGGTGGAAAGCTCCCTTTTCTTCATTATTGCCAATATCCAAGACCTGATCCGTTTCTCCGTATCCATCGGCCGTCTTGCCGGCTTCCAGACCAACATCGAGGAAGCAATACAAGAGTCCCGCACGGCTCAACAAGCGCTTCCCAGCGGGGATGGCCTGGTGGTGCGCCATGCCACCCTGGCCACACCCCAGACCAATCGCGTCCTCATTGAAGATCTCAACCTCAGTGTGGGCGATGATGAACATCTCCTGGTGGTGGGGCCGTCCGGCTGTGGCAAAACCTCCCTGCTGCGCATGGTCAGTGGTCTGTGGAGTCCCAGGGAAGGGACGGTGGAATCTCCCCAGCCGGGGGAGCTGTTGTTCATTCCCCAGAAGCCCTACATGACCCTGGGCACCCTGCGGGAACAGCTTTGCTATCCCCAGCAGCCGGATCCGGCCCTGTTTTCCGACCACCATCTGAGATCGGTGCTGGAGTTGGTGAATCTGGGGACTCTGGTGCAGCGCTATCCGGATTTCAACGTGAAGCAGGACTGGCCGCGGCTCCTCTCCCTGGGGGAACAGCAACGGCTGGCCTTTGCCCGTCTGCTGCTCAATTCCCCCCGCTACGTGGTGCTGGACGAGGCCACCAGTGCGGTGGACGTGAAAACGGAACGCCTCCTCTACAACCTGTTGACGGAGCGCAACATCGCCTTCATCAGTGTGGGCCACCGCCCCACCCTCACCGCGTTTCACGACAACGTTCTGGAGTTGGACGGCTCCGGCGCCTGGCGCCTGCTGCCCGCCAGCGGTTATGGGATGAGCCCGGCCT
>NZ_FITM01000166.1 GCF_900047545.1 Candidatus Synechococcus spongiarum | reverse complement strand
GCAGTCCGGCCGTTTAAGGTTCAGCCGCTAGATGCGTCCACCAGTTCCACGGGAAACGCAGTTCCTTGACTTCCCCACTGACCTGGTTGATGTGGCCGTTGAGCTCGTTGCGCACCTGGTCGATGCGAACACTGAGCCGTTCTTCCACCCGCTCAATGCGGCCGTTGAGGTCTTTGATGTTCCCATGGATCCCTCGAATCTGATCTTTCACTTGGCCGGACAGACGGATCTGGAGGTCCATGAGGGCAACACCCATGCCAAAGACGGAAAACAGAACGCTGAAGGGAATGACCATGGCCGACATAAATCCACACTAAGCCAGGATTCCCACAAGGTGCGCCCAGACGTTGATCAGAGACTCCTGAACCGATCACTGTTAAGAAGCGTCATATTCACCAGCTTTCCTCGCCTGTGGCCTTGATCCAGTCGGTGGCCCCAGGGCGTTCAGCAAGCGCCGGCCATGGGGTCCGGCGCCACGCACCTGACGGTGCCCGTCAAAGACCACCACACCCATCTCCGGGACCTGCTCCCCATGGCGCGCCACATAGGCCTGAGCCTGCTGCTCCACTTCCGCCAGCAGGCGTGCCTCAAGACGGCTGGACAAGTCCGGGTTGCTGTGGCGCAGGTGGTTGAGGGCCGCCTCCACAGTCGGCGCCTTGTGCAACTGCTCCAGGTCCGGACCCGTGACGCCTGCCAACGCGGCGAAGGCGGTGAGCACGGCAGCGCGGCCGTCGGCCACGTGGTGGTGGGTGTGGAAGATGCCGCCGGCCAGCTTCAGCAATTTGCCGTGGTACCCCCAGAGCAACACCTGGCGACAGCGCCGCTCCGCCGCCTCCACCAACAGGGGACCGATCCAGTTGCCCACCTTCACCAGGGCCGCCTCAGGCAAGCCATGGCGGCAAGCCAGGTCCCAGCCGTTGGCCCCCAGCACCAGCACCACGGGATCATGGGGGCGCGCTTCCAAAACACTGGCCAGCCGTTGCCGGGCGGCAGCCAACTGATCCGGGGCTGCCGATGGCTGCACCCGGGCACCCATGCCCAACAGGGCCAGGCCGTCCACCACTCCGAAGGCCCGGTTGCTAGTGCGTTCCGCCAGGCGGGTGCCGGTGGGAAAGACGAGGGTGAGGCGCACGGCCGCCTGGGGGGGCAGCAAGGGCTCCAGGTTCTGGTGCAGCAGCGCCAGGGCGAAGTTGGAGGCGCAGATCCTACCGCTATCGGCGTGAACGCCGACGCCCGCCCCGGGCAGCAGTTGCAGGGCAGGATGACCGCGCTCACGGGGCAGCCGTTCCGCCAGCACCCAGATGGGCAGGTCCCGGGTCAGGTCCAGGTGGTCGCCGGGTTGACAGCGCCCCATGGCCAAGGCGGTGTCCGCTCCCAGTGGCGCGGCCTGTTGCACCGGCAGCCCGTGGGGGATGGTCTCTCGGGGCAACTGCACGGACACCGGGGACACAAACGGTTCACCCCGCAGGCAGTGGAGGGCCGCCATAGCCACGGCGGTCACCCACACCGGCAGGCTATAGCCCTTGGCGGATTCGGAGGCGTTGGACACTGGGGGCACTGTGTGATCACGGGTTGAGAGCAATCCCGATGGCAGCGGGAAGCCCCTTCCTTATAGTGATTGTCCACTCCCGTCCTGTCTGCTGCCGCCATGGAGGACAAGCTCACCCTGATGATTCCCGGCCCCACGCCGGTTCCGGAGCGGGTGCTGCAGGCCATGGCCCGTCACCCCATCGGCCACCGCAGCGGCGCCTTCAGCGCCACCCTGGAGCGGGTGCAACAGCAGTTGCAGTGGCTCCACCAGACCCGCAATGCCATCCTGCTGCTCACCGGCAGTGGCACCGCGGCCATGGAAGCGGGCATCATCAACACCCTCAGCCGTGGGGACCGGGTGCTCTGCGGCGACAACGGCAAGTTCGGGGAGCGTTGGGTGAAGCTGGCGCGGGCCTACGGCCTGCAGGTGGAGGTGATTCAGGCGCCATGGGGTCAGCCCCTGGATCCGGCCGACTTTGCTGCCGCCCTGGAAGCGGACGTGGACAAAACCATCCGGGCCGTCATCCTCACCCACTCGGAAACCTCCACCGGGGTGCTCAACGACTTGCAGTCCATCGCCGCCCATGTGAAGGCCCACGGGGAGGCCCTCACCATCGTGGACTGTGTCACCAGCCTGGGGGCCACGGCGGTGCCCATGGACAGTTGGGGGTTGGACGTGGTGGCCTCCGGCTCCCAGAAGGGCTACATGATGCCCCCCGGTTTGTCGTTCGTCAGCCTGTCCACCAGGGCCTGGCAGGCCTATGAACGCTCCGACCTGCCCAGGTTTTACCTGGATCTGGGCCGCTACCGCAAGGCCGCCACCGCCAAAAGCACCCCCTTCACCCCCGCCGTGAACCTGGTGTTTGCCCTGGAGGCCGCCCTGACCATGTTGGAGCGGGAAGGGTTGGAGGCGGTCTTTGCCCGCCATGAACGTCACCGGGCCGCTACCCAGGCCGGCGTCAAAGCCATGGGCCTGAAACTGCTGGCCAAGGAGGGGCATGGCAGCCCCGCCATCACCGCCGTGATCCCCGGTGGTGATGCCGAGCGCATCCGCCAGCACATGAAAGAGCGCTTTGATATCCTGCTGGCAGGTGGTCAGGATCACCTCAAGGGCCAGATTGTCCGTATGGGCCATCTGGGTTTTGTCTGTGATCGGGACGTTCTCACCGCCGTTGCCGCCCTCGAAGCGGTGCTCATGGAGTTGGGGGAGGGCCACATTAAGCCCGGCGCCGGTGTTGCCGCCGCTGCTGCTAAACTCTGGCCTTAGGCCATATGTGCGGGTGTAATTCAGTGGTAGAATGTCAGCTTCCCAAGCTGAACGTCGCCGGTTCGAGTCCGGTCACCCGCTCTTGCCATCCAGGTCGCCAGAAGGCTCTCAACCACCAGAGGTCACCTATAAGCCCTCCACAAGAGTGGCCGGTGGGCTCAGGTGCCCAATTGAGAAAAGGTGAAAAGGTCACCGCTCTGTGAATCCGACTTTGGAGGTTTGGTCTTTTTTCGAGGGTTGATGTGGCCATAGAGGCGAGCCACCACCTCCTTTTCAAACGCTTCAATGTCGCCCTCGTGGTTCTTCAAAAACCAATGTTTATGTTGTTTTACATACTCCTGTCTAATGTGGGGATCACGCAAGTCAAAGGGAACGCGTTTCATCCGTGGATCAATGCTGTCGAAGCCAGAGAACGGCTGAGCCAGGCGATCTCTTGTCATTTCCACATACTCTGGATTGATTTCTACACCAGTGCAGTTGCGAGATAACTGTTGGCATACACGTAGAGTCGTGCCGCTGCCAGAAAATGGATCAAGCACATTGTCGCCTTTTGAAGATGACGCCAGCACCATTCTTTCAATTAAACCTTCGGGCTTCTGGGTAGGATGGGCCTGCCGGTTTCCTTGACAAAAATGAATATGGGAAAACTCCCAAACGTCGCCTGGGTTTGCGCCACGCATGTTGTTGACACTACGATAGTATTTTTGAGGCACACGGATGTCATCTAAGTTGAAGATAAAATTCTTCGGATGTTTCGTGAACATGAGTATGTCATCATGTCGTACTGAGAATCCCCGCCTTCTGCCCTGACCTTGGGTGTAATGCCAACAAATCCACGTATTAAAGAATAGTTCGCACTCGTTCTCAAGTATATCATATAAATACGATATAAAACGAAAACCCATGAATACATAGATTGTTCCATGGGGCTTCAAAAGACGTGACGCCTCAGCAGTCCACCCATGAAGAAACCGCAAATATTCGTATTTGTCAACGCTATCAACCGTTGTTCCGTAGTCCTTGCCAACATTGTAAGGAGGATCAGCGATGATGAGATCAAAGGTGGCCGAGGGCTGCTCCTTGATCCACTCAACAGAATTGGCTTGTATGGTGATTTGATCAGTCATCTTTGATCCATTGGTTCTGCTTTGCGTATCGAAGCCACTCGTCGTACCCTTTTTTTGAAGCAATGCATCTTCGATCTAAGAGTTGGCAGAACTCCCATGTGGTTCGAGGTGTTAAAGCAATGTAATGGATATCACGTACCTGTATTTGGCCGGTTCCGAGAGCTGGATTGTAACTCAAGTCTCTGTCAGAAAGGTATTTGAGATCATAGGCATTGAAATCAACAATTTCCATGACACCCATCATCATTTTGGTTTCTTCTCTTCTTGAGCTATAAACACTATGTTTAATGGATAAAATGATAAATATAAGATCTGGA
>NZ_FITM01000167.1 GCF_900047545.1 Candidatus Synechococcus spongiarum | reverse complement strand
GCGCTGAACACCCCTTTCTCGGCAAGGAAGAAACGATCTGTTGTATGCTCGTTGCGGCGCACGTTGATGAGAGCAGGGGGCTTGAGCTCTTGGCTGGCAATGTAGTGGCGGGCTGCTGTGACAGGCTTAAGCTCCCCGGTCTCCAGGTGGAACGAAGGCACGTAGGAGAGAACCCGCTGGCCAGCCAGGCGGCGGCGGCTGACCCGCTTTCTTTTTTTCGACATAGAAAAATGGCCGGAACTTGGGGATTCCTTCACCAATGAACAACACCCTGTAGCCTAAGCCATCTTTGTTGTTTCAGCAAGGATTTTTCTCTTAACCTGCACGGAAATTCCCCGCATACCCCCTGGTGGCCCTTGGCGTTTCTGCTGATTACCGGTCCCTGGCCCAGCATTTGCTGGAATCCTTTGCCAGTGGCGGTGAGTTGCGTTGCCTGGCGGTGTATATAGCCCTCAGCGACGCCTCGGGCCTGCTGCACCTGGAAACCGTGGCCTGCTGGCCCACGGGTCTGCAGCGTCTGCCGGAATCCCTGAGCGACCCCGCTCTCCAGGTTCCGGAACAAGGACGCCGCTGGCTGCCCTTGCGCAACGGTCACCATCTGCTGGGGGCGCTGTTGGTGGAAACCACGGCCTTGTCCTGGCCGGACTCCCTCTCCCAACGACTCAGCCACCTGGCCACGGCCTTGGCCACAGCCCGGACCCTAGATCTGCGCTGTGAAAACATGGCGCTGGACCTGGAACATCTCCGCAAACAGCAGGCCGAGCAGGAGCACCAGTTGGCGGCCCTGATCCACCAGATGCGCAATCCCCTGGCGGCGCTGCGCACCATTGCCCAGCTTCTGCGCCGGCGGCTGGATCAGGATTCCGACCATCAGCAACTGGTGACCAGTCTTCTGGATGAGGGCCAGCAGTTGGAGCGTTACCTCAAGGTGCTGGAACAATTGCCCCGTCAGCGCCTGAGTACGGAACTGGAGCAGCCTCGCCTGCTGCCGCCCTTTCGCTCCAGCCAGGCGGACGGTCGGCTACAGGAGCGTCTCCCACCCCTGCTGCGCCGTGCCCAGTCCAGTTGTGAAGCCTCAGGACGCCCTTGGCGTCAACCCCAAGACCTGCCCCGGTGGACAGGGGACGTGGACGCCGTGGCGGAAATCCTTGCCAATCTCATTGAAAACGCCCTCCGCTATGCCCCGCCCCGGGCACCCATTGGTTTTTGCTGGTCTACCAGTGCCGATGCGGTGCAGTTGCTGTTGTGGGATGGCGGCTGCCCTATTCCCGAGCCGGAGCGGGAGCGAATTTTCTGTCAGGGCCAACGGGGCACCACCAGCACTGGCCACCAGGGCACAGGCTATGGCCTCAGTCTGGGTCGCCAACTGGCCCGGAGCCTGGGGGGCGCCTTGACACTGACCACCCAACCGGGACTGTTGTGCTCCGAGGCCCCACCCGAAGGCAACGGCTTCCTGCTCAACCTGCCGATTTCTCCTCAAGCAACCCCGGCACCAGTCGCCAAAACTAGCCCATAGAGCCAGAGGCAGGCGGTGGCGCTCCACTCCAGCACGGCCCCCAGGCTATCGCCGCTCTGGCCCCCCAACAGACGGACCAGGAGCAGAGTCACCATCATGACGGCCACGCTCCCCAGGAGTATCCAGGGGCCAAAGCCAAGGCTGAGGCCCCCCAGGAGCAGGCTGGCGGGCAGCAACTCCCAAGTCAGGGCCTGTTGTTGGGCAGCGTGGTGGGCGCCGCTGCCCTCCATGCGTAAGGGCGGTCCCCAGGCCAGCGCCAGCAGAGGCGCCGTGCGGGACCACACAGCTACCGCCAGCAGGACGGCCACCATGGGGGCCTCTGCCTCTGCCAGCCAGAGCCATCCCCCGAACCGCAACAGCAACAGCGTTGCCATGGCCGTCACCCCCATGGCCCCCACCCGGCTGTCGGCCATGGCTTTGAGCCGTGCGGGGCCGGCGCTGAGGCCGTCGGCCGTATCCATGACGCCATCCAGATGCAGGCCCCCCGTGAGACCCATCTCCGTGACCATCACCAGGGTGACACCGCTGGTGATCGGCAGGTGCAACGGCTCCACCAACTGCCAGAGCAGGCCCTGTATCAGGGCAATGGCCCCACCCACCAGCGGGGCAAAGCGGGCAATGCGCCCAAAGCGTGGCCGCAGCAGGGGCAGGGTGGGGAGGCGAGAATAAAACATCCAGCTTCCCGCCAAGTCGTTCCACCAGTAGCCAGGGGACGGATCAGACACGGGCTGACGGGGGCGGACCAGGGCCGGCTCTCCCCCGCCAGCCTAGGGTGCGGTCCATGGGTTTTTGTTTTGCGGTCCGCCACCGCTGCCCCGTGACGCAAGCGCGCCGGGGCCATCTGCAAACACGTCACGGCCCGGTGGACACGCCCCGCTTCATGCCGGTGGGCACCAGCGCCACGGTGAAGGGTCTGACCACGGAACAACTGGGCCGGACTCGGGCACAGATGGTCTTGGCCAACGCCTACCACCTCCACCTGCAGCCTGGTGAAGACCGCGTGGCCGCGGCAGGAGGTCTGCACCGCTTCATGGCCTGGGACGGGCCGATCCTGACGGATTCGGGCGGCTATCAGGTGTTCAGCCTGGCAGGCTGTAACCAGGTGGAGGACCATGGCGTCACCTTCCGTTCCCCTCGGGATGGCCGCACCATTCGGATGACGCCGGAGCGCAGCATGGCCATCCAGAACCGCCTCGGGGCCGACGTGGTCATGGCCTTTGATCACTGTCCCCCAGCCCAAGCCAGTCGCCAAGAGGTGGAGACCGCCACGGACCGCACCCACCGTTGGCTGGAGCGTTGCATCGCCGCCCACAACAACCGGGACCAGGCCCTGTTCGGCATTGTTCAGGGGGGACGGCATGGGGATCTGCGCCGCTGGTCGGCGGCCACCGTCTGCAGCCAAGACCTGCCCGGCTTTGCCATTGGCGGGGTCAGCGTGGGAGAGTCCACGGCCCACATCCACCAAGTGGTGAAGCTGGTGTCCCCCCTGCTGCCCGAGCACAAACCTCGCTATCTCATGGGTGTGGGCTCTCTGGCGGAGATGGCTCAGGCCGTGGCCCAGGGGGTGGATCTGTTCGACTGCGTTTTGCCCACGCGCCTGGGCCGCCATGGCACTGCCCTGGTGCAAGGCGACACCTGGTCGTTGAAACGCGCCTGCTTCCGCGACGACCACCGCCCTCTGGACGACAGTTGCCCCTGCTGGACCTGCCGCCACCACTCCCGCGCCTATCTCCACCACTTGATCCACAGCCGAGAGTTGCTAGCTGCCAGCTTGCTGAGTCTCCACAACCTCACCCACCTGCAACGCTTCTGCAACGCCATGGGCCAGGCCATTGTCGAAGGAACGTTTGCAGAGCGTTTCACACCCTGGGATTCAGCCTCACCAGCGGCCAACACGTGGTAGCTTTCAAGCTCTGCTGCTCGTCACGGAATCAAACGCCATGGTCCAGCCTGCCATTATCCTGGCCCAATTGCCGGAGGCTTACCAGCCCTTCGCTCCGCTGGTGGACATTCTGCCGCTGATTCCCCTGTTCTTCCTGCTGCTGGCCTTTGTCTGGCAAGCCTCCGTCGGCTTCCGCTGAGGGCAGCCCCGGCCAACTCCATCAGCACGCAGCCTGCAAAGGCAGGCAGTTGTAATACACGGCACCAGCGCCGTGGCTCCTGGAGCAGCCGATAAAACCATTCCAGTTGGAGCGCCTGCATGGCGGCCGGTGCTCGCTGTACAGAGCCGCTCCACACATCGAAGCTGCCCCCGATCCCCAGCCAGAGGCCATGGCCATGGGGACGCACCTTCTCGATCCACAACTCCTGCCGTGGCGCCCCGAGGCCCACAAACACCAGATCGGGCTGTTGCCGCCGCAGATCCGCTTCCACCATGGGCCAGTGGTCGGGGTGCTGATAGCCATGGATGAGGCGCTGTAGGCGAAGTTGTGGGTGGCGCCGGGTCCAGAACCGAGCCGCCGCTTGCAGACGGTCGTCCCGTGCCCCCACCCAGGCCACGCGCCAGCCGCGGGCGGCGGCATGGTCCAGCAGCATCTCAGCCAGTTCAATGCCGGGTTGGCGACGCAGCCGACGGCCCTGGAGTCGCAATGCCCAGACCACCCCTGCACCGTCAGGAATCACCAACTGGGCCCCTCGAATCACCATGCGGAGTGGGGCATGGTGGCGGGCGGCCATGGCCATCTCGGCATTCAGGGTCACCACGTGGCCACCACGGCAGACCAACGCTTCGGCGGCGCTGAGGAGGTGAGGGGTGAGGTGGACAGGGAGACCCAACACCTCTGCCGTCAGGCATTCACTTGACACCATTTGGCGTTAGATGGGCGTATCCAGATGCAGGGCGGGATTGTCCACGCTGCGTTCAATCCAATGGGCCAGTTGCAGGGCGCGGGAGGCCTGTTGACCGTCCACAGCGGAAGCCTCCAGGCCACGCACACAGCGGAGAAAGTTCTCCAACTCGGCGTACAGGGGTTCGATGGAGGTGGTGGACACCTCTTCGACAAAGCCGTCGTTACGGTAAATGAGTTCCCCGTGGTCAGCGGAATACCACTGGTGGGCACGGCGGTGGATGCAGAGGGTGTGGTTGAGAAAGTCCGTCTCCACCAGGGCGTCCCGGCAGTGGGCACTGAGACTGCGAATTTTGTGATGGGCCATCTTGCTGGCCGTTAGGCTGGCCACCACTCCGTTGCCAAAGCCCAGGGTGGCGTTGACGTAGTCGATGGGACCTGTCGCGCCGCTGCGCCCACCGGCGGCGGCTAGGCGCACCACCTTGGCGCCGGCCAACTCCAACACCAGATCAATGTCGTGGATCATCAAATCCAGCACAACGGACACATCGTTGGCGCGATCTCCATGGGGGCTGTGGCGACGTCCCTCCAGCACCACCACCTCCTCATGGGAGACCACCTTCACCAGCTCCCGAAAGGCCGGATTAAAGCGCTCAATATGACCCACGTGCAGGAGCCGCTGATGCTCTTCCGCCGCTGCATTCAGGTCCTGGGCCTCCTCCTGGGTGGCGGCGATGGGTTTTTCCATCAAGACGTGGAGTTTGGCGCGAAAACAATCCATGCCCACCTGGTGGTGGAGCAATGTGGGTACGGCAATGCAAACCGCCTCCACCTGGTGGAGCCATTCCTGGTAGTTCAGAAACGCCCGGCAGCCAAACTGGTCCGTGGCCATGGCCAACCGTTGGGGATCCGTGTCCGCCACCGCCACCAGCTCCGCATCCCGCAACAGGCTCAAGACCCGGGCATGGTGCCAGCCCATGTTGCCAATTCCGATGACGCCAACTCTGACGGGCTCCATGGCGGACGTAGGGGCAATGTGGGTCACAGCCAGAGTTCAGCCCCCTCGGTTGTGCCCATTATGGTCCATCATGGGCATCCGATAGGGAAGTTGGGCCACCATGGGGGCCGGAGCTGCCGGGGGGCATGCGCAGTTCCACGTGGGTAATGCGCGGACCCTTGAGCCGTTGAACCACAAAGTGAAGTTCATGCCAATGGAGGCTCTCGCCCACAGCGGGGATGTGCTGAAATTGCTCCAGCAGAAATCCAGCCAAGGTGTGGTGTTTCTCCGACTGGGGCAGAGAAATGTGGAGTTGGCGGTTCAGTTCGTCAATTTCCAGGTCCGCTGCCAAACACCAATGGCCTGGGGCCAGAGCTCTTACGGCAACAGGTTCACCGTTGGCGACATCCTCGTCCTCGCCAACAATTTCACTGGTGAGATCAGCAATGGTGACCAGACCTTCCGTGCCGCCGTGATCATCCACCACCAGCAGCATGGGGGTATCGTCACGAATCACGGCCAGCAGTTCCGCCAAAGATGCAGTCTCTGCAATGCACTGCAGCGGGGCAAGATAGAGTTGCATGGGGGTGTCCCCATGGATCTTTCCTTGCCCCAGGGGTCCGGCAAGACTGCGGAGATCCAGCAGTCCTTTCACGTCGTCAAGGGACTGGCCAAGAACGGGGAAGCGTGCATGGCGGGTGTTTTGCACCGCAGCCATGAGCTGGCGGAAGGTCACGTCGGCAGGCAAGGTGACCATCTGTGAGCGGGGAATCATGACTTCCCGCACCAGGGTATCCCTTAGAGAAAATGCCCCTTCAAGAATGAGGCGCTCATCCGATTGCAGTCCGGTGACGTTGTCGGTTTCAATCAGGGTTTCCAGCTCACCCGCTGACAGGGGTGGCGCCAGATCATGCCAATTGTGGGGCAACCGGAACAGATTGAGAAGGCTCAGGCTGCAACGCTCCAGCACCCGCAGCGGAACATTCAAGAGGGTGGTGGCTATCCAAAGTGGGGGGCCGAGGGCCAGAGCAGCCCGTTCCGGCTGGTGCAGCACCAGGGCTTTGGGCAGCAGACTTGCACCCAGGGCAACCAGCAGGGTCAAGCCCAGCAGCAGAACGACCGCCAGGCCGCTACTTTGCAGGCCGTCAGGGAGCAGTGCCCGTGCCAGCCAACCCAACGCCAGCAGGGCAAAGCAACTGCCCCATTGGGTCAGGATCAGGGCACGGAGCGGGCGGCGCTGCAGACGTTCCAACGTGTCGGCCGCAGCGGGGTTGATGGAGGTAAGTTCCTGAACCTGGGTGGGTCGCAGGCGCAGCAGGGCCAATTCTGCCGCCAGGCAGAAGGCCAGCACAGCCATGAGCAGGGGTATGAGCAGCAACCGTGCGGCCAAGACCATGGTTGAGCCCGAAGCAGGGCAGCTTGAAGCAGACGTATGGGCTTAGGCTACTGGCCCAGCCAATCCAGTCAACATGGTCCCTTCAGCCAGTGCTCCAGTCCCTTGCTGCCGGTTCTGGCCCATGTCCGTGGCCCGGCCCACGGTCAACAGGGCGCTCGCCTGCTTGGTCCTGCTGGGGGTAGCCACATGGGGTTTCCCTGAGGAGGCTTTGGCTGGCGATCCCTTCGAGAAGGTGTCTGCGGAGGAGGTTTCTCGCTTTATCAACACGGGCCGGGCCAATCGCAACCTGAAGCAGCTCATTGACAGTTCCGGATGGACGCGGGCCGAGTTGCAGGCAGGTTTGCAGAAGTCCTACCAGGTGAGCTTGGTGTCCATCAACCGCTTCTTGCGCTCCGGCACCGGGGAAAAATTCCTCAGCTTCGTGACCAGTGGCTATACGCCACTCTCAGCCAATACGAATCCATCCCAAGCCCTGCGATCTGCCATCATCGAGGATGCCTCCGATGGCTTCATTAGCGCCCTGGGTATCATGGAGGCCTTGCCGGTGGACTTCTCGGTCTCCGGCAATCTGTCCATCTGCGCCCGGCAGGTACAAGTCTCGCCCCAACAGCGCACCTCTACACTCTCCTTCTACCTCTTCCTGCCAGCCTGCCTTCACGCCAGCCAAAACGTGCGCTGACCCCATTGCTGTGCAGGGATACAAGACCTGCCTTTCAGGACGGTGTTGGCCTGTCAGCTGTTCTCTCTGCTAAATCTGAAGAAGCAGCAGGCCAACTTTGGCAAGTGGAGCCCGCTGCTTCCAGACAACAAGGCAATGCTGGCGCAGAAGCTGCGCTACCGCTACCGGCTCTACCCCATCCGCACCAGAAGGCTGTCCTGGCCAGGGCGTTCGGCCGTGCTCGGGTGGTCTGGAACGATGCCTTGGCGTTGTGCTAGCACCTCTATAAGCGGGGGGAGAAGTATCTGGGAGGCACCGAACTTCAGAAGCGTTGCATCACTCAGGCCAAGCAAGCCCCTGAGCAGAGTTGGCTGGCGGATGTGAGCAACGTGCCCCTATTGCAGTCCGTCTGTGACCTAGGCTCAGGACTTATAAGGAGAGCAAGAGATCACCTCTCTGGTGAGGGGAATGCCCAAGAGACCTTCAGGAGGAAGGAGGAATGGTTTGTTCTG
>NZ_FITM01000170.1 GCF_900047545.1 Candidatus Synechococcus spongiarum | reverse complement strand
CATGCGTCTTGCAGAAACGTGATGATTGAGCGGAAACGTCTTCTGCTTGGATTCATCTACCGCGCCGGCGCGGGCCTCACCAGGGGGCAGCTCATGGATTGGCTGTTTTTGCTGCGGCAGGAGCAGCCCCAGGCGCTGGGGTCGTCAGCCTTCTACGACTTCGTACCCCACAGGTCGGGTCCCCGCTCCTTTCAGGTGTGCCGTGACGTTGAGGGACTGCAAGAGGCAGGCTTGTTGACCGGAGATCACCGGGATCACCTGTCGGTTGCCCCATTAGAGCGCGCCTATGTGAGCTGTGTGGTTCAAACGCTGCCCCGTCGCGCCGCCAAGGGTGTTGAGGCAATCCTGGGAGCCTATGGCCGCATGACGCCGAATCAACTCTTCCACGGCGTGAGCCGACGCTATCCGTGGTATGGGCAGGGGACAGGCTGGCCAGTGACGCCAGCGCAACCGGCAATTTATACTGTTGGCTACGAAGGCCGCACCATTGACGATTTCCTGAACCACCTGATCAGCTCCGGTATCCGCCAGCTGATTGACGTCCGCAGGAATGCCCTGTCCCGCAAGTATGGTTTTGGGGGTAGGACCACGGCCCGGCTCTGTGCCGAAGTGGACATTGCCTACGTTCATGTGCCAGCCTTGGGCATCCCCAGCACAATGCGGACAGACCTGTCCTCCGCGACCGCCTACGACCGCCTCTTTGACCTGTACGAAGCGACAGTCCTTCCCGGTGCTGACGACAGCATGGCCTCCGTTGCAGACCTATGCACCCGGAAACCATCGGCGCTGATGTGCCTTGAAGCATCCGCCAATCAGTGCCACCGTGGCCGCCTTGCCCTGCATCTTGCCCCTACCTCCGGGCTGGCCGTGAAGCACCTTTGAGCATGACCCATGGAACAGGTGCGTGAGGAGAGAATTCTTGTCACCGTCAAGACCTACCCGACGCTTTCACAGAAGTACGGCGAGACCGTCTGCACAGCCGGGGTGCGTGAAGACGGCTCTTGGGTGCGTCTTTACCCCGTGCCGTTCCGACGCTTGGATGAAGAGGAGCACTACAAAAAGTACGACTGGCTGGCCTGTCGCGTGATGCGTAAAACCAAGGATTCGCGCCCGGAGACATTCCGTCCCCTTGATCAGAGCGAACTACGGGTTATTGGCCATATGGACACAGGGGATCAGTGGCGAGAGAGGCGTAACATTCTTTTGGGAAAAGCCCGTGTGTGGACGCGGTTAAAAGAGCTTATTGCTGCAGCCAAGGCGAAGGAAGCCTCACTTGCGGTGTTCAAGCCTGCACAGGTGGTGGATTTCGTCTGGAAACCTGAAGAGGACCGGGAGTGGGATATCAACAAAGTTCGCCAGATGCGCAAGGCCACTGGTCAGTATGACCTGTTTGACGACAACACTTGGCGCGAGACGTTTCAAATCGTTCAGAAACTTCCCTACCAATTCTTCTACAAATTCAAGGATGCCGACGGGCGCATCAGCAAGCTGCGGGTTTTGGATTGGGAATTGGGTGCCCTGTTCCGGAACTGCCGACGGCGGGCAGGCGGCAGAGAGTCCAGTGAACCGGAAGCCCTCGCCAAGGTAAAGGAGAAGTATCTCAACGCTTTCCTACTGACCGACTTGCATTTCTTCCTGGGCACAACTTTGGAGTGGCACTTTCGTGCCCCGAATCCTTGGATCATTGTTGGTGTGTTGCCAATACCGCCAGAGCTGCCAGAGAGCCAACTGAGCTTTCTCTGAACCATGCCTGCAGAGCGTCTACATGGAGGGCCGTCATGGCCTTGTGCCAGGGCATGACCCAGCAGATTGTGGAGCAGCCGCGGCCCATCCAGCAGGGGGGTACCGGGAGGCTGGTATACTCCCACTGCGGGTGCTACAGCGCCAGTTTGAGCTGCCTTCCGGTTTGGCAGGGGGGGTACCGGGAGGCTGGTATGCTCCCACTGCGGGAGCCACCGCCACTGAATCCAAAAGCGCCAACGGTGAGCCCGCCGCCGTGGAGCCGGAAGCTGGTCACCCGTTGCTGGCTGCCTCCACCACAGGCCCCGAGACGGTGGAGCAAGCGGCCGTCACCGCCCCATAGATACCGAAGAGTACTTGACCCAGCAGGTCCGGACTGCTGGCCTTCGGGGTCAAGGCAATGCTCTTGGGGGTGACCTGGTAGCATCCTTCACCACCTCCTGGGATGTCTATGCCACCTGAGCGGGAGCGCTTGCCCTGGTAGGGTGGTAGGGCAGTGCCACGAGTAGGCCAACGCCGTGAATAAGGCAACAGGACCAGTCGAGGGTGATTTCATCGCCCCGCCAGAGATTGAGGAGCAGGGGGAGTCTTCCTTACCCCAACAAGAGGAATTTTGGCGGCCACCGGTACGCTTTGGCTCGGTTCCAGTGGAGAAGGAACCTCTAGGCTGGGACAGGCGCCAGGGCTTCCACAAGCTCTTCCCTCGCGTCATGTTGCCATTTCAGGTGGTGGAGCGGGTCCACTTCGGCCATGGTGAATTGGAGCCCAACCGACTCTTTTGGGGAGATAACCTTCATGTGATGCGCCAGCTTCCCTCTGAAAGCATCGATCTGATTTACATTGATCCTCCTTTCTTTTCTGGCAGAGATTACAATGTTATCTTCGGAGATCAGAACGAGCGGCGCTCGTTCTCTGATATTTGGGAAGATGGAATGCCAGGCTATCTCATCTGGCTCAACGCTCGACTCTTCGAGATGAAGCGCCTGCTGAAAAAGACAGGAAGTATCTTAGTCCACTGCGACTGGCATGCCAGTCATTACATTAAGGTAGAGATGGATAAGATTTTTGGACATAAATCCTTTATTAATGAGATTGTATGGTGTTATAAATCTGGAGGAGCAAGTCCGAAGCGATATTTTAGCAGAAAGCATGACACAATTTTCTTTTATGTATTAAATAACTCTTATTATTATGAATCTCAGCAAGAGAAATCATATAATAGGGGATTAAAGCCTTATCGATTTTCTGGGGTTACGGAGTATCAAGATTCACATGGATGGCACACTCTTGTCGGCATGAAAGATTATTGGGAGATTGACATGGTAGGGCGAACTAGTGCCGAACGCATTGGTTATCCAACACAGAAGCCAGAAAAGCTTCTTACAAGAGTTATCAACAGCTGCTCACCAATAGGGGGAGTTGTCGCTGACTTCTTCTGTGGTGGCGGCACAACAGCCGCTGTTGCACAGCGGTTAGGCCGCCGCTGGATCACCTGTGATCAGTCCCGTGTGGCCGTGGCTGTCACTCGTGACCGGTTGACAGGGCAGGTTGAGCAGCAGACAGGTGCAGTATTGCCCGTGCCTGACTTCACTGTGGAAAACTGGGGCATCTATGAAGCACAGCGGCTGGCCCAGGCACCGCCCGATCAATTTCGCGCTTTCGTGTTGCGCTGCTTCGGGGCACGGATTGAGCAGCAAGACGAGAGCATCCACGGCACCAAAGGTTCAGTCCCCGTTTGGGTGGGCGGATCAGGTATCGACACCGCCGTAACAGAAGCAGATGTCTCGACCTTTGCCAACGCCATCCGCAGGACGCTACGCTATCAGCAAGATAATCTTCGGGATGGGCTCATGCTGGCCTGGGCCTTTGCGCCCGGGGCATGTGAGGCAGCAGAGCGGCTCCGCGTTCTGGAGCAAACGGATGTGAACTTCATTCGACTTGAGCAGGTCCGCATCGACTCATCTCGCTTCCGTGAGCATGTGACTGCCCTCTCCACCAATCACGCTGATTACGAAAACTTCCTGACCTTTATCCAACCACCGCGGGTGGAAGTGGGCTACAGGCGTGTCTCCCCTCTCACCTATATCTTTGACGTGAGCGAGACCGCTGTCATGAATTCTGGGGCAAGGATCATTAACGTCCAATGGGATTTCAGCCATGGACAATTATTTAGCAGTACCAAAGGATATTCCTTCACAGCTAACAAGAAAAAAGGGCCGAAACTTCAGGTCAAGTTTAAGTTTTCCCAATCTGGAAAGAGGCGCATTGCTTGCCGCGTGCAAGATGATCTGGGTGGTGATGGGCTCAAGGTGATTGAGATTGAGGTGAATTGACCATGTTTAATCAGTTTGCCAAACATGAGGAGAGCTTTCGCACCTGGCGGCAGGACGGTCTGCCAGGGCTGAAGCCTGAGTCCTCACAATACATTGCATTTCTGGCGTCCGAAGAAGACGATCAGAAGCCACGGGAGGGTACGTTGTGGCCCCACCAGTGGGAGTCATTCCTGCGGGTGATCTATGCCCATGAAATCTTGGGCAAGAAGACGATTGGCACCCATGGCCTGTTGCTAAATGTCGTCACGGGTGGCGGCAAGACAGCCATCATTGCTGCGGTTATTGCCTGGCTACGCATCGCCCATGATGTGCAGAAGTTTGTCATGCTCTGCCCCAATCTGGTTGTGCGAGATCGCCTGGAAGATGATTTTACCAATGGGAAGGTTTTCAAAGATAGACACTTATTACCACCAGACAACATATGCGCACCGGA
>NZ_FITM01000168.1 GCF_900047545.1 Candidatus Synechococcus spongiarum | reverse complement strand
CCCCCCTGGACTGAGTGAATGGTTGCCAGCGGGCTTCTTCGCTGTCTTCCTGGGGCTGATCTGGTATGAAGTCAAGGCCAGTGAAGCCAGGGTCAATAAGCAGATTGACGAATTGCGGGAAGACGTGAAGGAGATACGGAGAGACCAGAAGGAGACCTGGCAGAAAGTGGATGAACTGCCGATGAAGATCACGGAGTTGCTGCACACCGCTAACCATCTGGTTTTCCTGGGTCGTTGATTGCTCCACTTGCTTGAAAGCAACTTCTCCAAAAGCTCCTGATCACTGGACGCCCTGCCGGCTACCGGACAAGCCGTCGGATGTGCTCCGTGCGCTACGCTAGTCCCTATCCCTCCACTCTTTGAAAGGAGTGGGCGCCCACGATTGGATGATGCAGGTGCTGGCTCTCCTGCCCGGAGGAGAAGAGGACCAGTTGCAGGCCCTACCCGCCATGGCCGCACTGGCAGAACAACAATCAGCCCAACTGCATGTGGTCTGTCCGGCCCGGGCAGCAAACATCTGGACCCTGCTTCCAGCGGTGGAGCACTGCATTCCCTTTGCCTTTGATCAGCGCTGGTCCCTTGCAGATTGGACCAACCTGTTGGGAAACGTGCGGGAACCGGACTTTCAGGCGAGTCTTAACCTATCCACGGACTGGTCAATTGATCTGCTGCTGAGTCTGACCCACATCCCCATGCGGGTGGCCAGTGGCGGATTTTCCGCGACAGAGCGGGTGGAGCAGCAGACCCCAGGATGGCGTGGTCAGGCATTGGCGGCCTGGCTCCAGCCTCTGGGGATGCATTGTGACGCCGATGCCTATCGCCTGCCCCTGCCCCAGAGTGCGTTGACAGAGGCCAGAGCGTCCCTGCCCCAGGGAAACGGCCCTGCTTTGCTGTTGGCGCCCGGTGCAGTTGTCGGGGGCTGGTCGCCAGAGGATTGGCGGGAGTTGGTGGAGGCCATGGGTCAGGCTGTTCCCTCGGTGCGCCTCCTCTGGCTGGCGGGGGAGGTGGAAGAACCTGCTGGCGTTCAACGCTGCCAGGTGGCTACGGTCCTGGCCGAGGCCGCCGCCGTGGCCAGTGTGGACGTGGTGCTCACCGATGAGCCCCGTCTGGCCCAGTTGGCGGTGCTCACGGGAACTGCCCTGGTGGCGGCGGGAATGGAGGCCCCCCACCGCTTGCCCCAGCGGGATGTCATCAAACCTCTGCCTCCCTTGAGCCAGTTGCGTCCCAAGGAGGTTCTGCAGGCGCTGGCTACCTAAGCAGCCAGGAGTGCCTGGGTCTTGGCCACCACGTTGGCGGTGGTGAAGCCGAATTTTTCCAGGCAGGTGGCGCCAGGGGCAGAGGCCCCAAAACGGGCCATGGTCACGCTGTCCCCGTCCAGGCCGATGTACTTGTGCCACCCAAACGCCGCCGCAGCTTCCACCACGAGGCGTTTGCGCACCGCTGTGGGGAGAACGGCTTCCCGGTAGGCGGGGCTTTGCTCCTCGAACAACTCCATGGAGGGCATGGACACCACCCGAATCCGGTGACCCATGGCGGTGAGCTGTTTGGCCGCCTGGACGCAGAGATCCAGTTCACTGCCGGTGCCGATGAGAATCAACTCGGGCACACCGGCGCAGTCCTCCAGGACATAAGCCCCCTGGGCCACCTTGTCGGCGGAAGAATTAGTCTGGTTGGCCATACCCTGGCGGCTGAGGGCCAACACCGTGGGACGTTTCCGGTTGCGGATGGCCACCTTGTAGGCGCCGCTGGTTTCATTGCCGTCCCCCGGACGGATCACCACCATGTTGGGCATGGCCCGCAAGGAGGCCATGGTTTCCACGGGCTGGTGGGTGGGGCCGTCTTCCCCCACTCCGACGGAATCATGGGTGAGGATGTAGATGACCCCCAGCCCCGAGACGGCGGAAAGGCGCATGGAGCCCCGCATGTAGTCCGCAAACACCAGGAAGGTGCCCCCATAGGGGATCAAACCGCTGTCGTGGTAGGCGATGCCGTTGATCACGGCCGCCATGGCATGTTCCCGCACCCCGAAATGCAGGTAGCGCTTCTCCGGTGTTTCCGGCTGGAAGGACCCCGTTTCCCCCTTGATGTCCGTGTAGTTGGAGTGGGTCAGGTCGGCGGAGCCGCCAATGAGTTCCGGCAGCCGCGGTCCCAGGGCCGCCAGGCACAGTTGAGAGTGTTTCCGTGTGGCCAGACCCTTATCTTCCGGGGTGTACATGGGCAGGTTCTGATCCCAGCCTTGGGGCAACTCGCCCCGCAACATCCGCTCGAACTCGGCCGCCGCGGCGGGGTAGTTCTTGCGGTAGTCGCTCAGGGTCTGGTTCCACTGGGCTTCTGCAGCAGCGCCCCGCTCCACCGCCTGGCGGAACTGGTCGTAGGCCTCCTGAGGCACGTCAAACAGGCCGTAGTCCCAGCCCAGGCTTTCCCGGGTGAGCTGGGCCTCTTCCGATCCCAGGGGAGTTCCGTGGACGCCGCCGGTGTTGCTCTTGTTAGGGGAGCCGTAGCCAATGGTGGTGGTCACCTTGATGAGGCTGGGGCGATCCTTGACGGCCTTGGCGGCCTCGATGGCCTTGGTGATGCCGTCCACGTCGATGTTGCCGTCGGGGACGTGCTGCACATGCCAGCCGTAGGCCTCGTAGCGCTTCAGCACGTCCTCGGTGAAAGACACGCCGGTATCCCCGTCAATGGTGATGTGGTTATCGTCGTAGAGGGCGATCAGCTTGCCCAGCTTCAGGTGACCCGCCAGGGAGCAGGCCTCCGAGGCCACACCCTCCTGGTTGCAGCCGTCTCCCATGATGACGTAGGTGTAGTGATCCACGACGGTGCAGTCCGGTCGATTGAACCGGGCCGCCAGGTGGGCCTCCGCAATGGCCAGGCCGACGGCATTGGCCGTGCCAGATCCCAGAGGACCGGTGGTCACTTCAACACCGGCGGTTTCAAAGGTTTCCGGATGGCCTGGTGTTTTAGAGCCCCACTGACGGAATTGCTTGATGTCCTCCAGAGACACGCTGTCATAGCCCGTCAGGTGCAGCAGGGCATAGAGCAACATGCAGCCATGGCCGGCGGAGAGGACAAAGCGATCCCGGTTGAACCACTTGGGGTTCTTGGGGTTATGGCGCATCACCTTGTCCCAGAGGGCATAGCCCATGGGGGCCGCACCCATGGGCAGGCCGGGGTGACCACTTTTGGCCTGGTTAACCGCATCAATAGCCAGAAAGCGGATGCTGTTAACGCAGAGGGTGTCAATGGAAACAGGTGCGGCAACCATGGGGCAGGAAGGGGTGAATGGTGGGGGAGGAGGATTGGGAAACAAGAACTGGTTCCAGCGCCACTTAACTCCAGCGCCGGAATGCCAGGCAAACATTGTGCCCGCCAAAGCCGAAGGAATTGGACAGGGCAACGTTGACCGCCAACTCCCGGGCTTCGTTGGGAACGTAATCCAGGTCGCAGTCCGGGTCGGGGGTCACATGGTTGATGGTGGGGGGCACGAAGCCGTGGGTAAGGGCCAACACCGTGGCCACGGCTTCAATCCCTCCGGATCCACCCAGCAGGTGACCGGTCATGGACTTGGTGGAACTCACGGGGATGGAGTGGGCAGTATCATCTCCCAAGGCCATTTTAATGGCGGCGGTTTCCGTCTTGTCGTTGGCCTCCGTGCTGGTGCCATGGGCATTGACGTAGTCCACCTGGCTGGGCTCCAGGCGCCCGTCCGCCAGGCAGCGGGCCATGGCCTTGGCGGCAGGACCGCCACCAGCAGGGGGAGCAGTGACGTGGTGGGCATCACAGGTGCTGCCGTAGCCGATCACCTCAGCCAGGATGCGGGCGTCCCTGGCCTGGGCGTGGCTCAGTTCTTCCAGAATCAGCATTCCGGAGCCCTCCCCGATCACAAAGCCGTCCCGCTCTGCGTCAAAGGGGCGGCTGGCATGGGCCGGGTCCTCGTTGCGGCAGGACAGGGCCCGGGCGCTGGCAAAGCCCGCCACGCTCAGGGGGGAGATGGGGGACTCAGTGCCGCCACAGACCATGGCGTCCGCATCACCGTACTGGATGACGCGAAAGGCGTCCCCGATGGCGTTGGAGCCGGCCGCGCAGGCGGTGCAAACCGCGTTGCTCGGGCCTTGGGTCCCCAGGGCAATGGCGGTGAGGCCGGCAGCCATATTGGGGATCATCATGGGCACAGTAAAGGGACTGACCCGATCAGGACCCCTCTTGTCCATCACCAGCGCCTGGGTCTCCATCAGCAGCACGCCGCCAATGCCCGACCCGATCAGCACGCCAACACGGTCAGCATTGTCCTCGGTGATCTTGAGTCCGGACTGGGCCAGGGCCTGCTTCGCGGTGACCACGCCAAATTGGCAAAAGCGCTCCCAACGCCTAGTCTCTTTGCGGTCCAGATGGCCGCTGGGGTCAAAGTCCTTCACTTCCGCCGCAAAGCGGCAGCCGTGGTGACTGGCGTCAAAATGGGTGATGGGTCCCACCCCGTTGACACCGGCGCACAACGCTTGCCGATAGCTCTCAACATCGTTGCCAATGGGGGTCACGGCGCCAAGGCCAGTCACCACAACACGGCGTGGTCCTGCGGAAGTGGGCATGATGTCAGAGCGTAGGGACGGTGGGCCGGGAAGCTGCCATCAACCCTCCTCTGACGCGGAGGAGCGCTGCTCACGGATGTACGCCACCGCTTCACCCACGGTGGTGATTCCTTCGGCGGCCTCGTCCGGAATGTCGATCTCGAACTTTTCCTCAAGGGCCATCACCAGCTCAACCGTGTCAAGAGAATCCGCCCCCAGGTCGTTTTGGAAGTGGCTCTCCTGGGTGACCGGCCTGTCAGTGACACTGAGCACGTCGGAAACAATGTCGATGACGTCCTGTTCAAGGGTGGCGAGAGGATCGCTCATGGGGTTTGGGGACTTGCGGGTGCAGCCAAGCACTTTACTGGACCCCCTGGCCACCGGGACCCATGCCAGGTAAACAACCGTGACGTGATCGTTGCATCTTGCGGATGAGCGGAAAGTTACTGCATAAGCTCAGAGAGCAATTGTTCGTAACTTCGGGCATGTCCCACAGCGTCAAGATCTACGACACCTGCATTGGCTGCACCCAGTGCGTGCGCGCCTGCCCTCTGGATGTGCTGGAGATGGTTCCCTGGGACGGCTGCAAGGCTGGCCAGATTGCCTCCTCTCCCCGCACTGAGGATTGCATCGGCTGCAAGCGTTGTGAAACCGCTTGCCCAACAGACTTTCTCAGCATCCGCGTCTACCTGGGCGACGAGACAACCCGCAGTATGGGCCTGGCCTACTAGGCCCCTTGCGGTTCAAGGTCGCGGTTTCATCACTGAAAGGACCATGGCCACTGGCGCCACCATGCCCCAACTGTCAAACTGAGCCCAGTCTCGGCGGTGGTGAGGTATGTGTGGCATCGTGGCAACGATTGGTTTCCGCGAAGCAGCCCCCCTTTTGCTGCAAGGTCTCCAGCACCTTGAGTACCGTGGCTACGACTCTTCCGGTCTAGCTACGCTGACCAGCAACCAACTTCACTGCTGCAAAGCAGAGGGGAAGCTCGCTCACCTGTGGGAGAAGCTGGAGAAGACTCCCGTGGCCGGATGCTGTGGCATTGGCCACACCCGCTGGGCCACCCACGGCAAGCCGGACGCCCGCAACGCCCATCCCCAGTTGGATGAGGCCAACCAGGTGGCGGTGGTTCAAAACGGCATCATCGAAAACCACCGTCTCCTGCGCCAGCGCCTGGAGCAGCAGGGCGTTCACTTCAGGTCCGACACGGATACGGAGGTGATCCCTCACCTAGTGGCCCAGGCCCTGAAGGACTTGGGGGGAACAGTGCCCCCAACAAGCCTGCTGCGTCTTGCGGTGGCCCAGGCGGTTCAACAGTTGCAAGGAGCCTACGCCCTGGCAGTCATCTGGCTGGGCCAACCCAAGGAGTTGGTCGTGGTGCGCTATCGTGCCCCCCTCGTTGTTGGCTTGGGAGAGGGGCAGTTTTTCTGTGCCTCAGACACCCCTCCCCTGGCCGGTGTTGCCAGCAGCATTGTCAGTCTGGAGGACGGGGAGATGGCCCGTCTCACCCCCCTGGGGGTGGAGTTGTTTGATGAATCCGGCCAGCGGACTCAACGCACTCCCCAGCCGCTGCGCGGGGGCGACTACACCGCCGATAAACGGCAGTTTCGTCACTTCATGCTCAAGGAAATCCATGAGCAGGCGGATGTGGCAGCGGCCTGGGTGGAGCGCTGCCTGGAGACGACGGCCGAGGAGAGCCTGACGACGGTTCTCCGCAACGTGGAGCGGGTGCAGATTCTGGCCTGTGGCACCAGCCGCCATGCCGCCCTGGTGGGGGCCCATCTCCTTGAGCAGTTGGCCGGGATTCCCAGCAGTGTACATTACGCCAGTGAATTTCGCTATGCGCCACCGCCACTGCTGCCCCATACCCTCACCATTGGGGTGACCCAGTCGGGAGAAACCGCTGATACAATGGCAGCCCTCACCATTGAGATGGAGCGGCATCGTGCCCTGGAGCCCGGTACCCCGCCGCGGCTGTTGGGCATCACCAACCGCATCGACAGCTCCCTCGGGCGCCAAGCGCCCCACATCCTGGACCTGAAGGCCGGGGTGGAAACCGGTGTGGCGGCCACCAAAACCTTTCTCGGCCAGATGCTGGCCTTTTACGCCATTGCCCTGCACCTGGCCAGCCAGCGCCATGAGGCCTCAGCCCAGGTGAGAGCCTGCCGGGAAGCGCTGGCCCAACTGCCGGAGCAACTGTCCCAGGTGCTGCGCACCATGGACCAGTGCTGTGCGGACCTGGCCCACAGGTTCGCAGAAACCAGGAGCATGATTTATCTGGGGCGTGGCATCAACTATCCCATTGCCCTGGAAGGGGCACTGAAGTTGAAGGAAATCAGCTACATCCATGCGGAGGGCTACCCTGCTGGCGAGATGAAGCATGGTCCTATTGCCCTGCTGGACCAGCACGTGCCGGTGGTGTCCATCGCCATGCCTGGACCGGTGTTTGAGAAGGTTCTGTCCAATGCCCAGGAGGCCAAGGCCCGTGATGCCCGCCTCATTGGCATTGGCCCCGTCTGTGGGGACACGGAGATTTTTGACGTGCTGCTGCCCATTCCCCCCGTCCATGAACTGGTCTCACCACTCTTGACCACCGTGCCCATGCAACTGTTGGCCTACCACGTGGCGGCCCACCGGGGCTTGGACGTGGATCAGCCTCGCAACCTGGCCAAGAGCGTCACCGTGGAATAGGGCCAGCGGTGCTGGCTGCCCAACGGCGGCGCAACTGGCCGCAGGCGGCATCCTGATCTAGGCCCCGGCTGGAGCGCACACTCACCGCCACACCCTGTCGGGTCAGGATCCGCCGGAAGCGTTCCACCTGCCGGGAATGAGGACGTTGAAAGTCTTCCTCTGCAATCGGGTTGTAGGCCATGAGGTTGACATGGCTTTGAAAGCCTCGGACCCGCTGCGCCAGTTCCTCTGCATGGCGGGGTTGATCGTTGATGCCCGCCAGAAGAACGTACTCAAAACTCACCCGCCGTCCGGTTTGGGCCACGTAGGCGCGACAGTCCTCCAGCAGGTCCTCCAGCAGGTAAGCCTTGGCTGTGGGAATCAAGTACTCCCGCAAGGGCTGGTTGGGAGCATGGAGGCTCACGGCCAGGGTGAACTGGCTGCGACCCAACACCTGGTGGGCCTGCTGCGCAAGAGTGTTGATGTGGTGGGGAATACCCACGGTACTGACGGTGATGCGCCGCTGGCCAATGCCTAGATCACGGCAGAAACACTGAATGCTGCTTAACACCGCGGCAATATTGAGCAGCGGCTCCCCCATTCCCATAAACACCATATGGGTGGGTTGACGTCCCATGGCCTCCCCCAGGCTGAGCACCTGATCAATGATCTCGTGGCTGGCCAGGGAGCGCTGCAATCCCCCTTTGCCCGTGGCACAAAAGCGACAGGTCATGGGACATCCCACCTGGCTGGATACACAGACTGTTAATCGCTCTGCGGTGGGAATCCCCACAGCTTCAATGGTATGCCCGTCCTCAAGCTCCAGTAACAGCTTGGTGGTGCCGTCTCCAGCCTGAACCTGCTGCACCGGCCGAGAGCGCCCAATGCTGACATCCTGATGAGCCTCCCGCCAACGGCGCGGCAGCACGGTGATGGCGCCCAGATGCCGTGCCCCTCGCTGATAGATCCACTGTCGCAGTTGACGGGCGCGGTAGGAAGGCTGACCGGTTGAGGTCAGCCAGGTCTGCAGGTCTTCAGGCGACATCCCCAGAAGCACCAAGGCTTCCGGGGCGGGATTCCCGTGGGGGGGATGAAGTTGGCTTACTTCCACACCAGCAGTCCGTGCCCCAACAGGATTTCCACCAGCAGTAGAGCCATAAAACCCACCATGGCAATGCGCCCGTTGAGTCGCTCCACATGGCTGTGGAATCCATAGGCAGGTCGACGACGTTGTGGAACAGTGCGAGGCTCAAGCATGATGATTGAAGATAATAATCAAGGAAAGAGATCAGGGCTTAAAGTTCAAACCCTTCATCCATGGACTGAGACTCCGTGTCCAGAGCTTCCACCTGTATACTGTCATGGATAAGGTTCTCCTCCGGGTTCTGCCAGTTTTGCTCAGGCTCTTCGGTCCTGTCGTCCCGTTTCTCGGGGGGGATCTCTGGTGGGAACATGGTGGTCCCCTGGTCGTGGTGCTCACCTGGGCGTGTCAAGGCGGTAGAACTACCACTGGTGTCATCAATCCGACGACGAGCTTTGCGCAACTGCTCATCGGATGGATCATCTAGAACGGGAGCAGAGTGACTGGGAACGGGGATCTCTATGGTATAATCCGGTCGCAGGCTGGATAGGCGGCGGTAACCGGTTTGATCATCATCAAGAATATCGGGATGGGGGCCAGCCTCGTCCCGCAGCTGATCATCAAACCCATCAAAGCCTGTGCCGGCAGGAATCAAACGGCCAATGATCACGTTCTCCTTCAAGCCACGGAGCAAATCGCTTTTGCCCTCAATTGCTGCTTCTGTCAACACCCGCGTGGTCTCCTGGAAACTGGCAGCGGAAATAAAACTATCGGTATTGAGGGAAGCTTTGGTGATGCCCAAGAGCATGGGAGAAAACTGAGCTTGCATGCCACCGGTCTCGGCAATCGCTGCATTAGTTTTGGCCACCTGGGGCAGCTCAACCAACTCTCCGGGCAGAAGCGTGGTGTCCCCGGCATCTTCAATGCGCACCTTGCTGGTCATTTGGCGCACGATCACCTCAATGTGTTTGTTATCAATGATGACACCCTGGGACCGGTATACCGACTGCACCTCGTCCACCAAGCGCTGTTGCACAGTAGCAATGGCCCCTTGGGCGGCCTGCATCGTGGATTGACGGCGGCGCAGCAGATCCTTGAAGTGAATATCCAGGAGGTCGTGGGGGTTGATCGGTCCGTCGGTTAAAGCACTTCCCGCCTGGACCTGGTGACCATCCGAAACCATAATATTGCGCCCCAAGGGAATATCGTAGACGTGAACGCGATCATCTTCTGTCATCATGGGTTGAGCCAAAGCAGGCATCTCAATGGACGCTGAAGCCTTCATCTGCCGAATCAACGCAATAAGATCGTCTTTCTTGAGTTGATCCAGGGACTGGGGTGGGGGGAGAATACCAGCCTGGCTCAGTTTTTTGCAGAGCTCAGCCTTTTTAGCAGACTGCCCCTGCTGCGGCGACGATTTCAGACCATGCTCTTTGCACAGGTTTTGCAACACCTTGATCGGTTGCTGCTCAAGACTCTGTTGAAGCAAAGTTGCAGCTTTATCTCCTGTCGAATCGAGCTTGTCGGCAAGTTGTGCAAGTTGCGACAGCTCCAACTTCTCCAAGGGGCGGGGCGGCGCCTGCACACCAGCCTTCTCCAGAGCCGCGCAAAGTGCTGGCTTATTGAGCTTGGAATAGGCCTTCAGTCCATGGACCTTGCAATACTGCTTAAGCTGTCGAGACGACTCATCAGCAAAGCTACCCTCGAGAAAAGCTGCGCGTTTCTCTTTAGAGGGATCAATTTTATTGACAAAGATAACAAGATCTTTTTTGTTTAGTGTGTTGAGAGAAGATGTTTGCATAGAAACATTTGCGTCTTTCAGTCGCTGAATAAGACTGGCCTTTCTTCCTATAGCCTTATGATGAGTAATGGTCTTGAGCTGGTGCTGTTTGGCCAGTTCTTCCAGCTCAGCCAGTGTTTTTTGGTTGAAGTCGCCCTTAAGCAGTTTGGCACGCTGCACTCCAGAAGGGTCCAACTTCTCCACAAGCTCAATCAATTGCTCAGCCTTAAGGTCCTGCAACGTCGGGGGTGGCGCTGTGACGCCAGCCCGCTCCAGCCTGCGGCACAGCTCTAGCTTCTTCCATTGGGTGT
This sequence comes from Candidatus Synechococcus spongiarum, assembly GCF_900047545.1. GTDB lineage: Bacteria > Cyanobacteriota > Cyanobacteriia > PCC-6307 > Cyanobiaceae > Synechococcus_B > Synechococcus_B spongiarum_C. Next base: position 7,900 of record NZ_FITM01000168.1, on the reverse strand, counting down.
AGCCCTTCAGGCCATGGCAACGGCAAAGATCCTGCAGAGCCTTCACCATCATTGTACTCAATTCACCCGCACCCAGGAGTGCTGTCTTGTGTTGATCCTCATCCCATGGAGCTGGCTTACTTGCTTTGATCGCCCCCCCAAACATGTTGTGATTTGCAGGGATATCATAAGAACCATCTCCCTGTTGATCCTCAATAACTTTAACCAACACTTCTTCATCCTCACCAATCTCCAGTTTCACATGCCCGGAACTCTGACACAGCACAGAAGCATCGCGAGGCCGACGTGCTTCCAGCAGTTCTTCAATACGAGGCAGGCCTTGCACAATATCACCTGTTTTGGCACGCTCAAACACCAGCAGAGCAAGGGCATCACCGCGCTGCACCAGACCACCATCTCGAACATGAAGGATGGATTCTGGGGAAACCATATAAGGGCGGCCAACTCGGAGGCGCAACCAACCGGGACGAATAGCTTCCACAACACCACTGGTGGGGGAGGTTACATGAACCTCGCCAATCACTACAATGCCGGATTGCTTCGTCTGCAATCCTTGGGCCACCATGTCGCCACGCTGTATGTAGTCCCCTTGTTGCACCTGAAGTGGAGTTTGGTTGCGGTTAATCTGGTACACATCTTGAGAAAGGGGACTGATCAAAAGAGCAGAGCCTTGGGGAGTCTCTACAGACTGAACATAGGTCAACACATCTGTAATAAGGTCATCCACTAAAACAACACCCGGATCCACTAGCATGCCCTTATAGAAGCGCTTTAGGATGTTCTGATTATCGCAGAGATACTGTTCTCCAGAAAGAATGGTGATGCTCTTATCTGTAAGAACTGCAACACCTTCTCTCTGGCTGGTGACAGAGGCCTCAGTCAGGCGTGTTCCAGGTTCTACCCATTGCCCATCAGTAACTGACAAGCTTACATCTGGATCAAATACATGAATATTTTCTGGAATATTAAACGTTTTAGCATATACTGGACTAAGCAAAAGAGCAGAGCCTTCTGGTGTATCAACAGATTGAACATAGATTGCGGAGAAATTTTGCCGTTCCTCCGGATTTTTAGATGGATTTTCAGGGATCATTTTATCATTCATATCAGATAATAAACCTTCTTTAAAGTGATCTAAAGTTGACTGTTCTTGACACATTTGCAGTATGCCATGATAAATTATTAGTTCTTGTTCATTGTGATCAATTATTACAACACCAGATAGCTTACTGTAGATATCTGGCATGATTTCAGTATCAGCTTCAACCCACTGGCCGCTGACAACAAGAAGAGGGGTATCCTGGTTAAATAAATGGAATTGTTGTGGGATGGTAAACTCCTGAACAGGGCTCAACAGCAACATTGGCCCCCCTGGTCCATCCACAGACTCCACGAATGTGAGCGTATCTAATATGACATCTTCATCTAAAGTACAGCCTTCGATCACCAATTGGCCTTGCTGAAAACACTCCAAGGTGTTCTTATTCGTACAAGGTATTAACTGGCCACTACGAATGCTCACAGTCTGGCTTTGGGAATTCTTAGTGACTTTGGCAAGACCACGGACTTGGCTGCTTGTAGCCACCAGCTCCGTGCCCTTGTCCACCCACTGACCATGACGATGAACCTGTTGGGTGCTTGCGTGAATGGGACAGGTCTGTTGCTGGTCAAAGGGACTGACCAATAAGGCAGGACCTTCTGGGGTCTCGACGGCCTCGACGCATGCTAAAGTATCTGTCCGAAGGTCTTCAGTGATGGGCTGCCATGGGTAGACCAGTTGACCTTTACGGAAAGGCTCATGCGCATGCTTGTCCTGGCAAAAATGGACGTTGCCGCTGCGGATTTTTACTTGGCAGTCAGACAAGCCCTCCTGATGCTTCACCAAAGTATCTCCTTGGACAAGGCGTTCTCCAGGTTTTACATCCACAGAAGTTTCATCTGGAATTACAATATTGCAAGTATCAGATTCTCGCTCCACAATTAATCTTCGCACCGGCTCAGTTTCAAATTCGGCTGGTTTCTCGTTTTTATTCTTTACTTCTCTATTCAATTTTTCTACTTTAGAAAGCTCAATGACAGTATCTTTCTCAAGTGTAGTACCTTCAGGTTTATTAATGCGTGCTTCAAGTGGGGGAATTTGTACTACACCATCTTCCTTACAGAGAATCTGAGTTGTGGCGATCACCTGGCCTGGCTTGACACGCTTTCCATCCTCTATTTTCAATTCCGTGTGGGTAGAACCATGGGTTGCATCAGAAAGGGTATCACGGCGCACCAGGAGACTTTCCAAAATCACCATACTGAGACGTTGACTCTTCTTAGTGCGACCGGGAACCACTTCCACGTCAACAGTCATCTGCGGTGTTGTGTCAGAGGTTTCCAAAATCACTTGAGTGCGCAAAAGCTCCACCGGCTCCACAGACTTCACCAGTTCACCATCCTTAAACATCAAACGCTGTTGTGCTTTTAAGGCCATGGATGGTCCTTTGGGTTGCTTGACTTGGGTGGTGGCAGGAACATAGGCATCGTCTGGAATTGCAAATTCCTCAACGGGACGCAGGAGCAGAAAAGGACTACCCTCAGATGGGTCTGCCACAGATTCTACATAGTAGATGTTCTCGGCAGTCAGCTCACCTTCGATCAGCACATCTCCAGGGTTAACAAGCATACCTTCTTCAGAGAAGCGCTCAAGAGCTTCTTTATGGCTAGAATTATTGACGTCACAGTAATATATATTACCATTTCGCACAGTGATTTCTCTTAAAATATCATTTTTCTGGACAACGGTTACAATTCCTGAAGTTTGACTAAAAATATCCTTAACCACTTCAGTTCCAGCTTCAATTTTTTGATAATTTTTAACCATTAACAAAGAAATATCTTTGTTAATTTCATGAGTTTCTTGGGGAATCCACAATAAAGTTCCCCCGTGAGATAACTCAAATCCATGCTTCGCTGAACGGGCTCTTTTAATGCTCAAACCTGGGCTGAACTTTACCAGACCGCCGCTTTGAGTTTTGAAGCGCTCATCACTTAACTCAGCAATAACCTCACCATGGCTAATTTTGCTACCTGGGTTAGCATGTAGACGATAGCTTAAACCATCTTCAGTTTGCAAGTTCCATAGCTCACCAACATGACTACTCTCATGGACCAGCTTGAGATCTTTGATGGTGAGCTTAGCTGTAACAATTTGCACTTCACGTGAGTCGCCTGTGGCATCCCGTAAGCGCACATCACCACCATACTCGCTCCGCAAACGACTTTCTGCAAGCACATCCCCTGCTTGAACTGCGCAACCAGCCTCAACGACTGGCTCGGCATTGGGAGGCAGGTTATAAACATCCCCGCTGAGTACCCAAAGCTGGCCTAGCCTCTGTGCTTTGACGGTAACGTTGCCTTGACGATCCGTGGCTTCCCGAGGTTGAATCTCCTTATCATACTTGACCTGACCAGCCAAGTCACAGATGACATCCTTGGTGGCTTTCTCAACACTCTTCTTCACGTTGCCACCTGCAATCTGACCCAGCACATCGTCACGCTTGACGGCACTGCCATCCTCGGCAAACAGAACAGAACCGGAGGTAATAGAAACAGCTTGCTTTTCGCCGGAAGTAGATTTGACAGTCAACTGGAAATCTGTCTCCGCAATGTAAGCATTAACGCCATGGGGCGTGCGGTAGGGGCGTACCCGGGCCTGGTCACCAAGGTTAACGGTACCGGCCAAGGTAGAGCGTACAGTGCCCGTTTCTGCCGTGCTCACGCCACCAGTATGGAAAGTACGCATGGTCAGTTGGGTACCAGGCTCACCAATGGACTGGGCAGCCACAATGCCCACAGCTTCCCCCAGATCAACCAACTCGTTGTGGGCTAAAGCCCAGCCATAGCAACGGCGGCAGACGGATTTTGGCGTCTCGCAGGTGAGGGGCGAGCGGACTTTCACTGCTTTAACCTGACGTTTTTCAAGCTGCTGACTGATCTCCAAACTAATTTCTTCGTTGCGAGGCAACAGAAGTTCTTTCTTCTCTTTTTTAATTGGATAAGTACTAACAACTCCTGAAATTGTACTTAATACATCATTAGAAAGTAACATACCATCAGAAAGCTTAGTATCGCGCTCAACCCACTGATTCTTCTTAACGAGAAGAGCTTCTGCATTAATAGTATACTCTTCTTGAGAAACAAATTCACTAAGGAACAAAGCGGTATCCTGGTTAGACACAACAGATCGTACATATGTGTATTTACTTACTATTAAACTTTTTGATAAGGTGTCCTTTGGCTTAACCAATAAGCCTTTCTCAAATAGTTTTAAAGCTTTCTTGTCTTCACAGACATGTAAAGAACCCTTAAGAAGGCTAATATATAAGATCCCGTTGCTCTCACTCACAATGACAAGGCCTTTGTTAGGACTGGCGATTTCTGCGGTCAGCATCGTCTCTGCCTCAACCCAACTGCCATCGGCAACTTTCAAAGAAGTCCCGGGCTCAGTTTTCCATGTTTTCTGAGGAAGCTCACTCATCAGCAATGCGGATCCTTCCCGAGTCTTGACAGCTTGTACAAGAGCTAGTGATGAACTTTTCAGATCTCCTTGCAACTCGTCCCCTGGCTGTACCAAGACACCTTTGTCAAAGCATTTCAAAACCGTTTTATCACTACAGAGCTGCAACGTACCACCAAGAATTACCACATGAGTGACTTTAACTAGTTGCTCAATATTCTCAGCCGTTAAACGCCCTATCAGTTTACTTTGATAGCTTCCTTTTTCATCAGCGTTGATGATAATGCCCCGCTGAGTGCCACAATCTTCATCACGGACAATCATGTCTTGGGCAACATCCACTAGACGACGAGTAAGGTAACCGGAGTCGGCTGTACGTAGAGCTGTATCCACCAGACCTTTACGCGCTCCGTAGGAAGAGATCACGTATTCTGTAACTGTCAGGCCTTCACGGAAGTTCGTCCGAATCGGCAGATCAATAATCTCTCCTTGAGGATTAGCCATCAGTCCACGCATGCCCACCAACTGTCGCACCTGGGACATGTTGCCCCTGGCGCCGGAGTTGGCCATCATCCAGACAGAATTCAAGGGATCATGTTGCGTGAACGTTCTCTTGACAGCTTCAACAAGACGCTCATTTGTTTCTGTCCATGTATCAATTACTTTTGTGTGCCGCTCAACCTCTGTGATTTCTCCCAACCGATAACGTTCTTCTGTGTGGGCAATCTCTTCCTCAGCTTCGTTGAGAAGTCCTTTCTTGTCTTCAGGAATTCTCAGGTCATCTACGGAGATTGAAACAGCCGCTTGAGTCGCATAGTGAAATCCCAAGTCCTTCAGCTCATCAGCAATAGCCATTGTAGCGGAAGTGCCAAACTCCTTGTACGTCCAAGCGATGAGATTGCGTAGCCCCTTTTTGTCAATGACTCGGTTGCGAAAGACAAGGCGAGACTTCGTCTCGTGGGTTCCCTTCTGGGCCAGTGGGGTCCCTGAACTCAACACAGTAGTGGTTGAACTGGCCAAAGAAGTCATGGGCTGAGAGTTGCTAAGAGTCATGGGTGGTGGAGGGAGAACTGAAGAACAGGGGAATTGGAGGGTGGTGGAGGGAGGTGAAGCGTTAAGCGGCGGTGAAGGCGGAATCAGGTGGTTGAAGTTTGACGTTATGGGTGTTGATCACCGTATTAATGGCGTAGTTCAACACAACACGACCCACTGTGGTCAAGATCATGCGGCTGAACAGGCGGCCGCTACTGTCCAAACGGTCACAGCGAAACTTCCAGTGCTCAAGTCGGGTGCCATCCTTAAATTTCTCCACGCGGTGGGGGCGATCCGCCTCGTCAGGATTGTCCACGTCCCCATGGAAGCGGACCCACACCCAATCATGCAGGTTGAGGAGTCCCTGGTCATAGGCACTGCTCACGTCTGACAAGGAGGCATAGGTGTGGCGATGGCTGCCGTAGGGTGGTTTCCTGGTGGCGGCGGCGTCAGGAGACTCGGCGGTCAGGTAGTACGCGCCCAGAACCATGTCCTGGGATGGGGTGATGATGGGGGTGCCTGTGGCGGGGGAGAGCACGTTGTTGCTGGCCAGCATTAACAGTCGGGCTTCAGCTTGAGCCTCCAGAGCCAAAGGCACATGGACAGCCATTTGGTCTCCGTCAAAGTCCGCGTTGTAGGCTGGGCAAACCAGAGGATGGAGTTGAATTGCACGACCATCCACCAGCTTGGGCTCAAAAGCCTGGATACCCAAACGGTGTAACGTGGGAGCGCGGTTCAACAAGATGGGATGTCCATCAATCACCTCCTGAAGAACAAGCATCACCTCATCATCGTTTCGTTGGATCATTTTCTTGGCTGATTTAATATTATTGACAATATTTTGGCGAATTAAGTGATGAATCACAAAAGGTTGAAACAGCTCAATGGCCATCTCCTTAGGCAAACCACATTGATGGATCTTGAGACTGGGACCCACCACGATTACGGAGCGTCCAGAGTAATCAACTCGTTTCCCCAAAAGATTTTGGCGGAAGCGGCCTTGCTTGCCTTCAATAATATCACTGAGAGACTTAAAGGAACGATTATTGGCGCCCACAACCACACGGCCCCGTCGCCCGTTGTCAATCAAGGCATCGACGGCTTCCTGAAGCATCCGCTTTTCGTTGCGGATAATGATCTCAGGGGCAAGAATTTCCTGCAATCTAGCCAGACGATTGTTACGGTTAATCACACGTCGATACAGGTCATTCAGATCACTGGTGGCAAAACGCCCACCATCCAACTGCACCATGGGCCGCAGGTCTGGTGGAATCACGGGCAAGTTGTCTAGCACCATCCACTCTGGCCGGGACTTTGTAGCAATAAAATTATCAATTACCCGCAATCGTTTAATCAGCCTAGCTCTCTTTTGGCCTTTACTTTTTATCACTTCTTCACGAATCTCTTCTGCAATAACTTGTAAGTTTAAATCTTTCAAGAGCTGTTTTAACGCTTCAGCTCCGATGCCTACTTCTGGTTCCTGATCAATATCAAAGTCTACCGTATAAATAAAATCTTCAATTTCAAGCCACTCGTCTTCGGTCAGAAGTTGCTTGTATTCTAATTTATATTTTTCTGAATTCATAAGTGTAACTAGTGTTTCATTGTTCTCCAATGAAATAACTATCATTTCCATGTTATCATCTTCATTAACTTCAACTTTTGCCTTGCTATTGTATTGAATATCATTACTGACAACGGAGTAACCAATATCCACGTGAGCTTGAGGGTCGTTCTTATTGGTATTTTCAATGATAATTTTTTGAGGACTGTCCCAGTTGTCAGGCGTAAAGACCAACGTCTGGGGACTGACGACGAGATTAGAGCCCTCCGGTATTGGTGGCTGATTCTCCACGGATTGGCTTGTTCTGCCAGCTTGTTCAAGCCTTTGACAAAGTTCAGCTTTTGTCCCAGATCCTTTTAGACCATACTGTTTACAAAGATTCTTAAGTTCTTTGTTTATTTTTGTACTAAGACTTTTACTTGTCAAACCTAGAATTTTTTTGCCAATGGGGTAGCGTGGCTCTCCATCGATGATGGGGATGGCAGTAACCTGAACATCATTAACGGGGGCAGTGTTCACCCTGATGCTGTACGTCCCTGGTTCAATCGGAGTCACACCGGGCGTAATCGTAACATTCTTAACGTCTTCATCAGTCGCGTCGATACTGACTTGATTGACTGAAATATATTCACTTTTATATCTGCTATCTTGACTGGAGATTGAGTAATTTATGATAAAATCGCGCTGTTTATCTTTATTGTTATTCCCCATAATTTCTATTTTTTGTGGCACATTCCAGTTGGTTGCATTGAAGACTAACTTATCCGGACTAATTTTTGCAGTGGAAGAGTTATTACTTTTAG
>NZ_FITM01000173.1 GCF_900047545.1 Candidatus Synechococcus spongiarum | reverse complement strand
AAAGCCCCGTCTTCGTGATGGCTACGGCCAACGGGATTGAGGCCCTCCCGGCGGAGTTACTGCGCAAAGGGCGTTTTGACGAGATCTTCCTGCTAAATCTGCCCACCCTCGCTGAGCGAAAAGACATCTTGCGGCTCCACTTGACGCGCCTGCGACCCAGCCAGCAGAATCTGGAATTGGACGCCTTGGCGGAGCGTTGTCAGGGATTTTCCGGGGCGGAGTTGGAGCAGGTGCTCATTGAGGCCATGCATCTGGCCTTTGGGGACGGGGGACGCCCCCTCCAGCAGAACGACCTTCTCCAGGCAGCTGCCCAACTGGTGCCCCTCTCCCGCACGGCCGCGGAGCAATTGCAGGCTCTTCAACAGTGGGCTGCTTCCGGCAGGGCGCGTCCTGCCTCCAGCGCCGCCTCCTGGGCCCTCGACGGCTGAGGCCAGAATAAAGGGAGTCGTCTTGTCGCCCATGGTCTCCTGGCGCGCCGCCCTGTTGATGACCTTCGTGGTGCTGGTGTTTGGCTTCACCCTGTTTGTTGTCTCAGCCCGCATCTGGCTGCCCACGGATATGGTCGCACCGGCGCCAGTCTCTTGAACCAGGTTTGGGTCGGATTGTGGAACAATGGCGGCATCAAATGGGCCTGCACCCATGGATAAGGCTCCCGATCACACCACAGACCTGGATCCGGGCCTACTGACTGAAGCGCTGGAGCCTGAGGATCTTCTTGAGGATCCACTGGATTCTGTTGCTGTCGAGCGGCCTGATCCGGATACTGAGATTCTTGTTGGTCTTGCTTACCTGCAAGGCGGACGTGACGAGGTGATGCAGGGCTTGCGCATCTTTTGCGAGTACCGTGACCATCGGGCCATCCCCCTGCTTTTGCCCCAACTGCAAGACCTCTGCCCCATCATGCGGATGAGTGCAATTTATGCGTTGGGCCGCAATCCCACTCCTGAAGCCGAGTCCCCGTTGTTGCAGTTGTTGTGGGATAGCAACGGCTTCGTTCGCAAGGCCGTGGCCTGGAGCCTGGGCAACTACCCTGGAACAGGGGTCCTGCAAGCGTTGATCCATACCCTCACCACGGACATTGCCGCGGTGCGTCTTTGGGCAGCCAGTTCCCTTGTGGACGTGGCCATTGGCAATCCAGCCGATGCGGTGCGGGCCAGCCAGGTGCTGAGGGAGGCCCTGCGCATTGACAACAATGCCGTCGTGCGCAGCAACTGCGCCTGGAGCTTGAGCCGTCTCCATGACGCCTGTGGCAACAATCCCGGCGAGCAGAACAACCTGGTGCAGGCACTCATTCAAGCCATGCTGGGAGAACCGGATCAAGGCGTGGCCGAGGATGCCCGCACCGCCCTTGAGCAACTGGACAATCCCGACAGCATGGCCAAGATCAAGACCCTCCTGGATGAGGGTCTCCTGAACTGAAGCCATCAGCAGGCTTGCCAGCCAAAATGCTACAGGGCCTCGTTACAGGATCTTTTGATTCCCGAGTTCCGTTACCAAAGCCCCCGGGTACCGTTCCACTACGGCAAAAAACGGTTATTGTTTGACCAGAGATTTTAAGCTGGCCCATGACCTTGCAGACCATTCGCTTCCGGATCCGTCCGGACGGCCGCGTGGAAGAGCAAGTGCAAGGCCTCAAAGGCGCCAGTTGCCAGAAGCTGACCGCTGATCTTGAGGCCCGGCTTGGAGCTGTCATCAGCAGCGCACCCACCGAAGACCACTACGCCCCTGCAGTGGGCTGCCAGCGCCAGCTTCAGACCGCTTCTCTTGGCCGGTTGTCCTGACTTCTGTTCCACGTCATGTCCCACTTCAGCACCATCAAAACCGAGTTGCGCAACGTCGACGATCTTGTCGCTGCCCTAACGGAGATGGGTTACCGGCCAGAAGCTGGCCAGCAGCAACTGCGAGGATATCGCGGGCAGATGGTGGACGCCCAGCTGGCCGTCCGTCAGCCCAATGGTGCCGACATTGGCTTCCGTTGGAACGGCAGCAGCTACGAACTGGTGACGGACCTGCAACTTTGGAACCAGAACGTACCAGTGGATCGCTTCCTTGCCCAACTCACCCAGCGCTATGCTCTGCGCACTGTTCTTGCCGCCACCCAGCAGGAGGGTTTCCAGGTATGTGAGCAAAACAACACAGCCGACGGCTCCATTGAGTTGGTGGTGACCCGCTGGAACGGCTGACGCCTCAGGCCGATCCCTGAAGACTGGTGACAGTGTTCTGCCATGGATCCATCCCTTGCTTTGACCACACCGGCCGATGGCTCCAGCCTCCCAACAGGCCTGGAGCCCCTGCTGGGCGGCAGATTGCGGGAGAAGGTGGTTTGGGTAGATGAGTCCGTCTGCATTGGCTGCCGGTACTGCGCCAACGTGTGTCCCAACACCTTTTTGATCGAGCCGGACTTTGGACGCTCCCGTGCGGTTCGCCAAGACGGAGATTCAACCCAACGTATCCAGGAAGCCATTGATACCTGCCCAGTGGACTGTATTCACTGGGTCCACTACGAAGACCTGGACAAGCTGCGCAAGAACCTGGGAGAGCAGCAGTTTCAGGCGCTGGGTTTTGCCACACCCAGCAAGCGGAAACGGCCTCAATCCTCATCCACCTGAGGCCCCGCGCCGGGAAAGGTTGGGGAATGATGAACGCCCACCACAATTTCTATACTCGGATCGACTTGCACCGGCACAATGAATGCCAATCTCATCTGGTACTTGAAGGCGCAAACAGGTGTGTTATTGCTCCCTGCAGGCCTTTGTCTGTTTGGCCAGGCCGTCATTAACAAAGGTTCGGATCAGCCTTGGTTCTGGCTGGGCACCGCCAGTTTGATTGTCATCAATACAGGCCTTGGTTTAATGATCGATTCCGGCCTGCTGCGCGGATACCCTGGATCGCAGAAATTGCCTTGGGGCGGCCGGGGCGACATTAGCGGTCGGAACGCTTAGCTGCTGCGCTTGGCTGCTTTCAGGATGCGTTGCGCAAAAGACTCGTCGGAATCCTGGCCCAGCAGGGGATCCAAGGTCCGAGACACGGTGGCGGTGTCTTTGCTTTTGCTGTAGATCAGGTCCCAAAAGGCAAAAGGGGACCCCTCAAACCGTTCCCAAAGCACCTTGAGTTCTTCAATGGGGAAAGGACTGTCCATGGCCTCGGCGGCAGCACTCTGTGCCCCTAGAGTAATCCCGCCACATGATTGTGAAGGATTCGACCATGCGCGTGCTCTTTGCTGCTGCCGAGTGCGCTCCGATGATCAAGGTGGGTGGCATGGGGGACGTGGTGGGCTCCCTGCCCGCAGCACTGACACTCCTGGGGCATGACGTGCGGTTGATCATGCCGGGCTATGGAAGGCTCTGGCGGCGTCTCACCATTTCCGCTGAGCCCCTGTTTCGGGGCAGGGCCATGGGGGCGGACTTTGCCGTCTATGAAACCCGCCACCCCAT
>NZ_FITM01000175.1 GCF_900047545.1 Candidatus Synechococcus spongiarum | reverse complement strand
GAAAAGGGTTTACGTAAGCCAGCAGATTTTTCCAGGCGGGGAGAGGACGATTTTTCGAGGTGCCCTTAAGGGATGACTATGGCTTCCCTGTGGTTCGTTAAATGCCATAGTTGCTGTTCAGCAACCGACCCCTGAAACCAATCATCGATCTCGCCGTTCCAGTGGTGGCTCAAGTACGGTGAATCATCACGCGATCCGGTCGATGGGTCGAGCCGTTGGAATCGATCTCGGGACCACAAACTCTGTTGTGGCTACTCTGGAGGGGGGACGCCCCCAGGTGATTGCCAATGCTGAAGGGTTGCGCACCACCCCCTCCATGGTGGGCTTCAGCAAGGCGGGAGAATTACTGGTGGGTCGCCAGGCCCGGCGTCAACTGGTGCTCAGTCCCGGCAACACGTTTGCCAATTTGAAGCGCTTTATCGGCCGCCACTACGACGAGCTGGACGCGGTCTCTAAGGGCGTTCCCTACACCATTCGCCGCAACGATCAGGGCAATATCCGCATTGTCTGTCCGGCCACGGAGCGGGAGTATGCCCCGGAGGAGTTGGTGGCCTCCATCCTCCGCAAGCTGGTGGACGATGCCACCACCTACCTGGGGGAATCCGTTGAGGCGGGGGTGATCACCGTGCCTGCCTATTTCAACGACTCCCAACGCCAGGCCACCCGTGATGCCGGCCGTCTGGCGGGTATTGAAGTGTTGCGCATCCTTAACGAGCCCACCGCCGCGGCGCTGGCCTGCGGGTTTGACCGCAAGTCGGCCCGCTGTGTGCTGGTGTTCGACCTGGGGGGCGGCACGTTTGATGTTTCTCTGCTGCGCATTCGCAACGGGGTCTTTGACGTGAAAGCCACCAGCGGCGACACCCAACTGGGGGGCAACGACTTTGATCAGCGCATTGTGGATTGGCTTGCGGATCAATTCCAGGCCGACCATGACGTGAACCTGCGCCGGGATCGCCAGGCCCTGCAGCGGCTTCTGGACGGGGCCGAGAAGGCCAAGCAGGAGTTGTCGGGGGTGCGCCTGACCAATTTTTCCCTCCCCTTCATTGCCATGGGTGCGGACGGACCGTTGCACCTGGAGTGTGAACTGTCCCGGCGCACCCTTGAGGAGCTCTGCCCGGACTTGGTGGATCGGCTGTTGCGGCCGGTGCGCCGCTGCCTTCAGGATGCGCGGATCGCAGCTGACGACATTGACGACGTGATTCTGGTGGGGGGCTCCACCCGGATGCCCGTGGTGCAACAACTGGTGCGCACCATCGTGCCCCGGGAGCCCAATCAAGGCCATAATCCCGACGAGGTGGTGGCCCTGGGGGCCGCCATCCAGGCCGGCATTCTGCGGGGGGAGCTGCGGGACTTCCTCCTCAACGACGTCACCCCCCTCTCCGTTGGCCTGGAAACCATGGGTGGCGTCATGAAGCCCCTGATTCCCCGCAACACCCCCATTCCCGTCCGCAAGTCCGACACCTTCAGCACGTCGGAAGCCAACCAGTCCTCAGTGGAAATCAACGTGCTGCAGGGGGAGCGACAGATGGCCTGTGACAACAAGTCTCTGGGGCGTTTTCGTCTCTCGGGCATTCCACCGGCCCCCCGGGGTGTCCCCCAGGTGCAGGTGGCTTTTGACGTGGACGCCAACGGCATCCTTCAGGTCTCCGCCATGGATCGCTCCACGGGACACAAGCAGGCTGTCTCCATTCAGAACAGCTCCACCCTGGGTGAGCAGGAGATTCAACGCATCCTCAAAGACGCGGAAAACCGCGCTGCGGACGACCGGCGCCAGCGCACCGCAGTGAATCGGCGCAACCAGGCTGAGACGCTGTTGGCCCAGGCGGAGCGGCGCCTGCGGGACGTGGCGCTGGAGTTTGGCCCCTATGCCATGGAACGGCAAAAGCAGGTGGTGGACGGAGCCAGTCGGGACTTGCAAGACCTGCTCCGGGACCCGGAGGCGTCACCAGGGGAACTGGACGAGGCGGCCGCGATCCTGGAAGACGCCCTGCGGGTGTTGAATCGCTGCCTCAGTCGGGAGAGCCGCCGCGAGGAGCGGGGTCCCCTGCGGGGAATTCGCCGCACCATTGGCTCCCTGCGGGACGAGTTCTTTGCCGATGATGAGGAATGGGACGAGTGGTCCCCCAGGACCAGAGACAACCTGCGCTCCCCAGACGCCTGGGATCCGCCAGAGCGCTCCGCCCAAGGTGGTCGGAATGCTCCGGTCCCCTATGACCGAGGGTGGCAGGACGCCCCCGCAGCCTATGAACGCCGCCCGGCGCAACCCAAAGAGGAGGATTGGGTCTCCGGGGACACGGACTGGGGACCCCGTCAACTGACAACCGACGCAGGTGGGCAGCCCCATCAGCCAACGGCAGAACCTCCTGAACCCAGCCCCCGCCGTTGGCCGCCTGCCCAACTGGAAGCCGATCCCTGGGAGGATCCCTGAGGACCATGGCTGCTGGTCCCGACCAACGGGGAAGCGAGCCTGATGTTTGGGCCGTGCTGGGGCTCCAGCCTGGAGCGTCCGCAGCCGAACTCAAGCGCGCCTTTCGGCAACAGGCCAGGCGTTGGCACCCTGATCTGAACCCCGGCGATCCCACCGCCGAGGAGCACTTCAAGTCCATCAATGCCGCCTATGCGGTGCTCAGCGACCCATCCCGTCAGCGGGCCTGGCGGCAAGGCGTTGACGGCGGCGTCAACGGGGAGGAGCTCAACGGTTTCCCGTCCTTTGAAGACTACCTGGCCCACCTGTTTGGGCGACAACAGCCTGTGGATCGCTCCAGTGGGCCGCCCCCGGCAGACTGGCCACCAACTCCACCACCGGAGCCACCGGCAGCACCACCCAGGCCCCAATCCTGCCACGAGACGGCCCTGGCCCTGACCCCTCAACAGGCCTGGACAGGATCCCGACAGGTGGTGGCCCTGCCCGACGGGACCCATGTGGAGGTGCATACGCCCCCTGGTGCAGGGGATGGTTGGCGTCTTCGGCTGGCCGGCGTTGCCCCGGATGGAGGGGACCATCTCTTGTGCCTCCAGGTGCGCACCCGGGACGGCCTCCGCCTGGACGGCTTGCATGTGCATTACCGCCTTGACGTCTCTCCTGCCGATGCGGTTCTAGGGGCCCAGGTGACGGTGCCCAGCTTGCACGGCCCTGTGGAGTTGGAGATTCCCCCCAGGTGCTCCAGTGGTCAATTGCTGCGACTGCGGCGCTGTGGTCTCTGCCCGGAGGACCACTGCGGAGACCAGATTGTGGAGTTGCGCATTGTCGTTTCCTCGACGTTGCCGGAAGAGGCCGTGGAACTGTACCGTCAGCTTCAGGAGTTGGAGTCCTCCTGCTGAGGCCAGGGCATCCTGGTGAGAGAATTCAACAACCGCGTTATTGATGATGGGCGTTCACGTCTTGCTGTTTGATGCCGGCACCCACGGCGAGGGCATCCACTCCATTGACCTCAAGGGCAAGACCATTGTGCTGCTGTTCGAGGACGCGGATGATGCCGAGCGCTATGCCGAGCTTCTAGAGGCTCAGGATTTTCCAAGTCCCACTGTGGAGACCATTGCCCGCGAAGAGGTGGAGCACTTCTGCCGTTGCAACGGCTATGAAGCCCGGATTGTTCCCCAGGGTTTCCGCCCCCGCTCCGAAGAGGACCGGCTGCTGCTCCTGCCGCCGGAACGCAATCTGGACGTGGAGAACTGGCATCACCAGCCGCAACCCCAAACCGCGGAGTCGGAGTCGGCCCCTGGTGCCACCCAGTCGGAAACCACCCAGGACCAGGGCGCCCGTGATCCCCAGTTGGACGACCTCCGGCACAAGCTGGAGCGTCTGCTCTGACCCTCTGCGGCGGCCCCTGTCTCCTTCGGTTTGGGGGCATCCTCAGGGTTGATAGGGTCCCCAGTAGGGCTGGGTGAACAGATCCAGCCGCTGGCGCGTGGGGCCAGGTACCTGATCCGGAGCGGTGAGCAATGCCGTGGCCAGGGCGCTGTGCGTAGGGCTCTCCGGCTGCTCCGCCGTCAGAGCCGGCAAGCAGGCCTGGAGGATCATCTGGATGGTTGTGGCGTTCGCCCGCAGGTTGGCAAGGACCATCTCGACGCTCACGCTGTCATGGCCGTCATGCCAGCAGTCGTAATCCGTCACCATGGCCAGACAGGCATAGGCGATTTCCGCCTCCCGGGCCAGCTTGGCTTCCGTGAGACTGGTCATGCCGATCACGTCCCCTTGCCAGCGACGGTAGAGCTCGGATTCGGCACGGGTGGAAAAGGCTGGGCCTTCAATGCAGACGTAGGTTCCACCGTCATGGGCGGTGTGACCGGATGTCATGGTGCGAGCGGCTGCCTGGTGGAGCCGTTGGGAGAGCACAGGGCAGCAGGGGTCGGCAAAGCCAATGTGGGCAACACAGCCTTCCCCGAAAAAACTGGCTCGACGATTCACGGTGCGGTCCATGAATTGATCGGGGACCACAGCGTCCTGGATGCGGATGGACTCCTGCAGAGATCCCACCGCACAACAGCCAATCAGGTAGCGCACCCCCAGGGAGCGTAAAGCCCAGATGTTGGCCCGGTACGGCACCTCAGTGGGCAAGAGATGGTGGTGACGGCCATGGCGAGCCATGAACACCACCGGCGTCCCGTTCAGGTGCCCTTCCATGAGCAGGTCCGAAGGGGGGCCAAACGGTGTCTCGATTCGATGCTCACGCATCACCTCCAACCCTTCCATGGCGTAGAGGCCGCTGCCGCCGATCACGGCAACGGTCAACTCCCGGGAGGCATCTGCCGTCATGCCGGTGTTCATGCAACGTCGGGCCAATCTACTTCACGTTGGGCCTGGCGCTGTGGGCCTGGGTTGCCCCCAGCAGAGCAGGCAGTGGACGCCATCGTCCACCTTCGTCAAGGACGACCAGTCTCCCCAGGGCTGATCCAGCACCGGCACGTCGGCGCGGGGATGGCCACTCTGCTGCTGATCAGGGCTCACCAACAGTTGCAGCCGCCGCAACGACGTCTGGGCCACCAACTGGGGCACCAGGGCTTGCAGCACTGACCCCAAGGCGGCTGTAGCTGGCTGGGGCGCAAGGCGGATTGTTAGATCGGGGTTACAGAGCAGGGCTCTGGTGCGGGTCTGCACGTCTTCAGTGACCACAACGCCCGATGCCTGGGCCATGGCCTGGATCTGCTCCAGCAGTTTGCCCCGCTCCCGGGCAGAACTCTGCTGCCCACAATCCAACCCCAATACCGCATGAACACCCTGGAGCAGATGTCCCAGCTTCCGCGCCTTTGTGTTCAGATAGTGGCGGTTGTGCTGGCCGGGCTCCATCACCAGGGGAACCCGTTCGCTGATCTCCAGGCCGTAGCCCCCCAAGCCTGCCACCTTGCGGGGGTTGTTGGTGATCAGGCGCAGTTGATGGATGCCCAGGTCATACAGAATCTGGGCGCCGATGCCGTAATCCCGCAGGTCGGCGTCAAAGCCGAGCCGTTCGTTGGCCTCCACCGTATCCAGCCCCAAATCCTGCAAGCTGTAGGCCCGCAATTTGTTGATGAGGCCGATGCCACGGCCTTCCTGGCGAAGGTAGACAACCAGACCGCGCCCTTCCGCCTCGATCATCCTCAGGGCAGCGTGCAGTTGCTCCTGGCAGTCGCAACGCAGGGAGCCCAGGGCATCGCCCGTGAGGCATTCAGAATGGATGCGCGTGAGCACAGGACCGTCCCCCAGGCGCTCCATCGGTCCGCGAACAATGGCCAAGTGGTCGCCGTCATCCAGTTGATTGCGAAACCCGATGGCTTGAAAGGTGCCAAAACGGCTGGGCAGCTGGGCCGTGGCCACCCGGGTGACGAAACGTTCGTTATGGAGTCGGTAGCGAATGAGGTCGGCAATGGTCACCAGGCATAACCCATGGCGCCGGGCATAGGCCTGCAATTCCGACAGGCGCGCCATGGAGCCGTCGGGATTCTGGATTTCACAGATCACCCCGGCGGGATAGAGGTCTGCCAGGCGGGCCAGGTCCACTGCGGCTTCCGTATGGCCAGCGCGTTTCAGGACGCCACCAGCCCGGGCCCGCAGCGGGAAAACATGGCCAGGGCGGCAGAGATCCTGGGGGCGGGTTCTGGGGCCGATGGCCACCTGAATGGTGCGGGCCCGGTCCTCCGCTGAAATCCCGGTGGAGACGCCGTGCTCTGGCGCCGCATCAATGCTCACCGTGAAGGCAGTCTGGTTGCTGTCGGTGTTGTGATCCACCATCAGGGGCAGATCCAGTTCACCCAGCCGCTCAGCCTCCATGGCCAGACAAATCAGCCCCCGGGCCTCGCTGGCCATGAAATTCACCTGCCGGGGGGTGGTGAACTGGGCGGCAGAGATCAGATCCCCTTCGTTCTCACGGTTCTCGTCGTCCACGACCACGATGCAGTCCCCCCTGCGCAGCGCATCAAGTGCCTCGGGAATCGTGCTGAAGGTCATGGGAGGCAAGGAATGGCGGATGGCTGTTCTAGGCTGACTTCACGGCGTTTTCTCGCCATTTTTCCCCAAGCGGTGTCTGCTTTGCTCCCTCATCGTGTTGCCGTGATTGGCGCCTCCGGCTATGGGGGCCTCCAGACTGTGCGCCTGATCCAGGTCCATCCCCAGCTTCGGGTCACGTTTCTGGGGGGGCATAGCTCTGTGGGCAGCCGCTGGCGGAAGCTGGCCCCCTTTCTCGAGACGGGACCGGATCTGCACGTGGCCCCACCGGATCCGGACGCCATCGCTGCCGCAGCGGACCTGGTGGTGCTGAGCCTGCCCAATGGACGGGCCAGCGCTCTTGCCCCGGTCCTTTTGGAGCGTGGTCTGCGGGTGGTGGATCTCTCGGCGGACTATCGGTTCGCTGATCTGGAGGATTGGCGCCAAGTCTATGGCCACCAGGTGACGGTGGAGCGCAGCGACGCTGACCTCTGCGGGGAAGCGGTCTACGGCTTGCCTGAATTCAACCGCCAGGCCATCGCCACCGCCCGCCTGGTGGCCTGCCCCGGCTGCTTCCCCACCACCAGCCTCCTGGCACTGCTGCCCCTGCTGCAAGGGGGTCTCATTCTGCCCGAAGGCATCGTTATCGACGCCAAGACCGGCACGTCCGGAGGGGGCCGCGAGGCACGACAGCACCTTTTGCTGGCGGAGGCCGGGGAGGCCGTTGCTCCCTATGGGGTTGAGGGCCACCGCCACACCAGAGAGATGGAGATTCAGGCCGCAACTTTGGGGAGAAGTGGTCCCCTTCGCCTCCAGTTCACCCCCCACCTGCTGCCCATGGTGCGGGGGCTCCTGGCCACGGTCTACGGCCAACTGCGTGTACCGGACTGCCCGACGGCCCAGCTTGCCAGCCACTTCCGCGACACCTACCGGGACCACCCCTGTGTGGACGTGCTGCCGGTGGGGGTGTATCCCTCCACCAAGTGGGTGCGCCAGACCAACCGCGCCCTCCTCTCGGTGGCCACCAATCCACACACAGGCCAAGTGATTGTCATGGCGGCATTGGATAACCTGCTCAAGGGGCAAGCGGGCCAGGCTGTGCAATGTCTCAATCTCATGCTGGGCTTGCCCGAGGCCACGGGCCTGCCCCTGGAACCCTTTTACCCCTGACGCCTCAGGGCCGTTCAAACAGGCGCTGACCGGCCATGGCCACGGCAACAGGCAGAATGCGGTGCTCCTGGGCGTGAATCCTGGGGGC
>NZ_FITM01000177.1 GCF_900047545.1 Candidatus Synechococcus spongiarum | reverse complement strand
AACCTCACAACCCTCTCCTGACCTTATCCAAAATTGGGGTTACTATGGAAACTGTGCTTGGGCCTGGAGCTTGTTCACTCACTTCCTGGATAAGCTTGCCGATGACGTCCAGGCGCGCTCTGGTGTTCCCCTTCATGTGCCCAAGGAGTTGGCGGAATGCCGCTCTACCAGAAAAGAGGGGGTGATTCGCAGTTGGGCCTGGTCCCTGCCGGGGATTCGCCGTCTGCGGGCTACCCGGCTGGATGCGGGGAACGTACTCCAGGTGTTCAATGCGGTGGCCTTCCCGGAAACAGATCGTCAGCAGCCCTTGTTGGGCATTGACCTATTGCAATTCGGGCTGCGGAACAAGCTGGTGGCGGTGATGGACTTCCAGCCCCTAAGCCAGGATCCCGACTACCTGGAACGCTACATGGGGGGTCTCAAAACCTTGCAGCAACGGTTCCCGGCCTTTGCCCGGGGGGAAGAAATGCGCAGCTACGACGCCAATCGCTACTTCTCCCCATGGCTGCTGTTCGCCCGCGGTCCGGTGACGGACCTGAAGAAGAGCCTCCAGAACGCCTTTGAGCTGCTGCTGAGTGCCTACTGGGCACTCCACGATGCCGAGCAGCCCGACCCTCGCCGGCAGGGGGAGGTGGAAGCGCTGCAGAGGGACTATGCCCGCTATAGCGCCGAGAAGGATCCGGCCCATGGGCTCTTTGCCAGTTATTTCGGGAAGACTTGGGCGGATCGCTTCCTCCACGAGTTCCTGTTTCCTGAATTCATCTCCAACAAGACCACCCCATGACTTGGCTCTGGCAGCCCTATCTGGACCACGCCCAGCAGCGCCTGCAAGCGCGGCTCCCGGACCTGCGGCCCTACCCCATCCCGGAAGGCTTTGGGGAGCGCCGGGCAGAGACAGGATCAAAAGCCCGGCCCATTCAGGTGGTGACCCGCAGTTGGGCGGTGCAGGCCCGCGGTATCCGCCAGGCCCGGGCAGCCTGTGTGGCCGCTGACCCCGTCCCCCAGGTGCTGAACTTTGTCATCAATCCTGATCACCACTATGATCTGCCGTTTTTCGGGGCGGACTTGGTGACCCTACCGGGTGGGCACCTGCTGGCCCTTGATCTCCAGCCCGTGCTCAAGCAGGATGACGGCCACACAGCTCCGGTCTGGGGGCGGCTGGAGCCCATTTTCCAGCGCTGGCGCCGTCTACTGCCGGATGGTGGCCCCATCCCCACGGAGGCACAGCCCTATTTCTCCGACGGCTTTCTCTGGACCCGCCTTCCCCTCAGCGAAACCACCTTGCTGGAGGCGGCGGTCTTCCCGGCGTTTCAGGAGTATCTGGAGTTGTATCTGGATCTGGTGGCCGCGGCAGCGCCGGTGCCGAGCGCGCGCGCCCGCCAACTCCTAGCGGGACAGCGGCGCTACACCGACTACCGGGCCGAGAAAGACCCCGCCCGAGGAATGCTCAGCCGCTTCTACGGCGCCGAGTGGACGGAGGCCTACATTCATGGCTTCCTGTTCGACCTGCCCCGTTCTCTTGAGGCGTTAAGCTGAGTGGTTGTCTCCAGCCCGTCCTTGAATGTCGGAACAGCAAATTCCTGTCTTTCTAGAGCGCGTCAAGACAGACGAAGCCCTGGCGGCGGCCCTGTTCGACGCCAAAACACCCACAGAGGTCATCAGACTCGCTGCCACTGCCGGCCTGGACTGCACAGCCGCCGAGATCAGCCGGTGGCAGGCCACCCGGGCCGTCTCCAAACCCATGGAGAGCGGCATCTGCGCTAACGGTCTGCGCTGGCGCAGTCTCCATGGCCCCGGCGGGCTCCATGTGCAGATTGTGGGCGCCAGCGCCAGCTTCGGGTTGTGGTGTCCCAGTTGCTGAATCCCGGCTGCTGAAGGATGGTTCAGTGGCCTGCGGTTGAGCCAATGGCCACCACCACGGTGAGAAGCACTCGCACCAGTTCCAAGCTCCCCACAACGGACAGGGCAAACCCTAACTTTCGGGCCACAGGGGGCACACCATTGGCCCAGACGGCAGAGACCTGCCCCTCGGCAGACCACTTCCTCACGGCCACGTCCCGCCAGTAGGTGCCGTAGCGGGGCAGGCTGATATTGAAGGGCACGTTGCCCATGGGGCGCCCGGACAACAGCCGCCGCCGCTGGTAGGGAACAGTGTCCACCCCAAAGGTGTTCACGTACTCGGGAGAATTGAGCAGGGCATCCACCAGACCGGCCAACCCCTCCTGGCCAA
>NZ_FITM01000178.1 GCF_900047545.1 Candidatus Synechococcus spongiarum | reverse complement strand
CTGCGACCACGGCTCAGCACCTACCCCGCCTTGGAGGTGGGGATCACACAAGAGGGGGAGAGTTAAACCATGCCCGCCCCTGGACCACCTCTGCTGGAGCTGGTCGGCATCAATGTCAGCTTTGACGGCTTCCTGGCCTTGAAAAACTTGAACTTGCAACTTGCCGCTGGGGAGTTGCGGGCCGTGATTGGCCCCAACGGCGCCGGGAAGACCACCTTTCTGGACGTGATCACCGGCAAGGTGCAGCCCCAGGCGGGTGATGTGTGCTTCTGTGGCCGCTCCCTGCTGGGGCGCAACGAACACCAGATTGCCCGTCTGGGGGTTGGCCGCAAGTTTCAAAGCCCCAGGGTGTTTGAACACCTGAGTGTGCAGGAGAATCTGGCCTTGGCCGTCAGTGCCCCCAAAACTCCCATGGGACTTCTGCGGCGCCATCTCACCAGCGCCCAACGGCAGCGCATCCACCATCTCTTGGAGGTGATCAACCTGGCCCCCCAGATCCATGACCGGGCCGGGTCCCTCTCCCACGGTCAAAAACAGTGGCTGGAGATCGGCATGTTGGTGGTGCAGGCTCCCCAGTTGTTGCTGGTGGATGAGCCCGTTGCCGGCCTCAGTGATGCGGAAACCGAGCGCACGGCAGACCTGCTCAGGTCCCTGGCGGGAGACCACACGGTGCTGGTCATTGAGCACGACATGGAGTTCATCCGCCGCCTGCAAACCCGGGTGACCGTGCTCCACCAGGGCCAAGTGCTCTGTGAGGGCTCCATGGACCAGGTGCAAACGGACCCCCAGGTGGTGGAGGTTTATCTTGGCGGTGGCCAGGAGCAGCAGCCATGAACGGAGCGGGAATGGACGAGCCCCTGCTGCGGATCTCGGGTCTCACCACCTGCTACGGGGAAAGCCGCATCCTGCGGGACGTGGATCTGCAAGTCCACGGGGGGCAGATGGTCTGCCTCATTGGCCGCAACGGCGTGGGCAAAACCACCTTGCTAAAAACCGTCATGGGACTGATCTGTCCCCAGCGGGGCCAGATTCACCTGGCGGGGCGGGACCTGCTGCCCCTGCCTCCCCACCAGCGGGCCAGGGCGGGGATTGGCTACGTGCCCCAGGGGCGGGAGGTCATTCCCCAACTGACGGTGCGGGACAACCTGCGCCTGGGCCTGGAAGCCCGCCCCGGTGGCCTGGCCCGTCAGGATCGTCTGGATCCCCAGGTGTTCGA
The DNA here is from genome assembly GCF_900047545.1 of Candidatus Synechococcus spongiarum. Classification (GTDB taxonomy): domain Bacteria; phylum Cyanobacteriota; class Cyanobacteriia; order PCC-6307; family Cyanobiaceae; genus Synechococcus_B; species Synechococcus_B spongiarum_C. The sequence goes on along the minus strand of NZ_FITM01000178.1, from coordinate 7,316 downwards.
CCTGTTCCCGGCGCTGGCAACCATGTTGGAGCGGCGCGGTGGGGACTTGAGCGGTGGCCAGCAACAACAGTTGGCCCTGGCCCGTGCACTCCAAGGCAAACCGCAACTGCTGCTCCTGGACGAGCCCACCGAAGGCATCCAGCCCAACGTGGTGGCCGACATTGAAACCGCCGTGCGACGCATCATGGCCCGGACAGGGGTCAGTGTGCTGCTGGTGGAGCAGCACCTCCACTTTGTCCGCCAGGCCCACACCTACTACGCCATGCAAAAAGGTGGGATCGTGGCCAGTGGCCCCACGTCGGACCTATCCCAGGCGGTGATCGACCACTTTTTGAGTGTGTGAGAGAAAAAAGCGGCCAGGGGCTTGCCAAATCGTGTGACGTTTCGTAAGTTGTGTAGAAATACCTACTGCCTTGCCGTGGCTTTAATTCTGTTTGCCGTCTGGGTTCTGTTCTTCCTCTCCCGCCTGGAGGTGCTGGTCTGAAGGCTCCATGTCCAGAGGAGGCTCTTGCTCGGAGGTGCTTTCACTCCGCAACAGGTGCCACCAGGGACTTCTCCAACACTTGCTTGTAATAACGACGCAGTTGGACCGTGGCGGCGCTCCATCCCCAGCGCTCCGCCTCACGGCGGGCCGCTAGCCGCATCCGCTGATGGCGTTCCTCCTGCTCCAGCAGGCGACGGGTGGCCACCAGTAGGCCATCGCTCTGATCCGGGTCGTAGAGGCAGCCGTTCTCCCCGTCGGTCACGATGTCGGGAATGCCGCCGCGCTTGGCGGCCACCACAGGGCAGCCTGCCGCCATGGCCTCCAGTAGCACCAAACCCAGGGTCTCCGTGCTGGACGGGAAGAGAAACGCATCGGCACTGGCATAGGCTCCCGCCAGCTCTTCGCCCCTCAGGTAGCCCACAAAACGAGTGGCAGTGCCGGCAAAAGTTTTTTCCAACTGCTGGCGGTGGGGACCATCCCCCACAAGGGCCAGCCGCGACCCAGGCAGGGCCTCGAGAACGGGGAGAATGGACTCAATCTGTTTTTCCGCCGAGAGCCTGCCCACGTAGAGCAGCAGAGGGTCACCCTCCTGGTGGGGACCAAACAACTGTTGCCGCCGCTGGGCCGAGGCCAGTTCCGGGTGAAACGCATCCGTGTCCACGCCCCGTTGCCAGAGATCAATGTTGTGAATCCCCCGCTCGGAGAGTTCCTGCACCATGACGGTGGAGGTGCAGAGGTTCAGGCCAGCCTGGTTATGGGCTGCCTTGAGCAACTCCCAGAGGAGTGGTTCCAGCATGCCCAGCCCGTAGTGCTCCAGGTATTTGGGCAGGTGGGTATGGTAGCTGGCCACCAGGGGAATGGCTTGGGTTTTGGCCAGCCAGATTCCCCCCAGGCCCAAGATGGCGGGATTGACCACGTGGATCACGTCCGCCTGGAAGCGGTCAATGGTCTCGGCCACCACAGGACGGGGCAGGGCCAGCTTGAGTTCCGGGTACAGGGGAAGAGGCACGGCAGGAATCCCCATCACCTGGGCGCCGCAGTAGTTGTCGGGCGCCCCCTCCGGGCAGAACACCAGCACTTCATCCCCAGCTGCCACCAGATGCTCAATGGTCCTGGTGAGCCGGGTCACGATCCCGTCCACCTTGGGCAGGAAGGTCTCGGTAAAGAAGGCGATATGCACGGCTACGGGTTGATGGCTTCTGCCTGGGTCCGTGTCCAGGCGGACGTGCAGGGGATTCGCCGCCGGTCACAGCGTTCGGCGTAGCGACGGGCAACATCCACTACTTCCGTCAGCAAGCCATCATCCAGGGTGGTGGGTTCCAGGCCCAAATCCAGAAAACAGCGGTTGTCCACGGTCAGGTCGTTGTCCTTGGCCTCATTGCGGGGATTGGGCAGGTGGGCCACCTCCGCCCCTGTCAGGTGGGCCACCTTCTGCGCCAGTTGACCCACCTGATGGCTTTCCGTCATCTGGTTGAAGATTTTCACCATTTCCCCGGGAACTGGAGGATTGTCCAGGGCCAGTTGGACACACTTGACTGAGTCGCGGATGTGGATAAAGGCCCGCGTCTGGCCGCCGCTGCCGTGGACGGTGAGGGGGTAGTGGATGGCGGCCTGCATCAGAAAGCGGTTGAGCACGGTGCCGTAGTCCCCGTCGTAGTCAAAGCGGTTGATCAGGCGAGGATCTTTCCCGCAGAGATTCGTGTTGGTTCCCCAGACAATGCCCTGGTGCAGGTCCGTAATGCGGAGGGCGTCGTTCTTGTTGTAATAGAAAAACAGCAGTTGGTCCAGGGTTTTGCTCATGTGGTAGACGCTGCCCGGATTGGCGGGATGCAAAATCTGCTCCGTAAAGCGACCGCCGTCCGGCTGGGGCACCTCCACGGTCAGATACCCCTCGGGAATGGTGGCGCCCCGATGGGAGCCGTAGCCATAGACCCCCATGGTGCCCAGATGAACCACATGCACGTCCAGACCGCTCTCCACAATGGCGCAGAGCAGGTTATGGGTGCCATTGACGTTGTTGTCAACGGTGTAGCGCTTGCAGGCCGAGGACTTCATTGAGTAGGGTGCTGCCCGCTGCTCGGCAAAGTGGACCACCGCATCCGGGGCTTCGTCCCGAAGCAGTTGCAGCAGCCGCTCATACTCCCGGGCCAGATCCAGGAGCACAAAGCCCATGGGTTGGGCCCCCACCTCCTGCCAGGCCTTGAGTCGATCCTCAACCGTGGCAATAGGCGTCAGGGAGGTGATGCCCAGCTCAACGTCAATTTTGCGACGGCTGAGGTTGTCAACGATGACCACCTCATGTCCCTGGTCTGCAAGGTTCAGAGCACAAGGCCAGCCACAAAAGCCATCACCACCAAGAACAAGAACCTTCACGCGTGCCTCTCCAGCCAAGGGCGTTCCAGCTTGGCAAGCTACACCAGACCGTGACTCACCCAGGCCGTGATGGCTACCATGCCCACCACCAGTCCCGCACCCAGGCCGTAGAGCAGGAGCCGCTGGCGTTGCTCCGCGCCGGTGAGGGGTTCGGCAAGCACCATCTTGGGCTCACGGGCAAACGCATTGAGGCGGCCTCCATCCTCATGGGTGACGGTCATGGCGTGCAAGAAGAACACTTGGGGCGAATGTATGGGGAATGGTGGGCGCCATGGACCGGTATTGCGTCACTGTTGCGAGACTTCACAGAGTCCGGTCCCGTGGCACGGGCTCAACTGCCGATGCGACCACTCTGGGGTGAGCTGGCAACAGCCTTTCGTTGTTGGGGGATCCGGCCACTGACGTGGGCAAGGCGCCCTGCCTGGGTGGCCATGGCCATGGCCTGGGCCATGGCCACCGGTGTGCCGGCCTGGGCAATGGCGGTGTTAATGAGCACAGCATCGGCCCCCAGCTCCATGGCCTCCGCAGCGTCACTGGGAACGCCAATGCCGGCATCCACCACCACAGGCACGCCGGCGCCTTCGATCATCAGGCTGATGTTGTCGCGATTGCGCAAACCCCGCCCAGAGCCGATGGGTGATCCCAGGGGCATCACCGTGACACAGCCCACCTCCTCCAGGCGACGGGCCAGAAGTGGATCGGCATTGATGTAGGGCAGCACGCTGAAGCCTTCTTTGACCAGTTGCTCGGCGGCCAGGAGCGTGCCGATGGGGTCCGGCAGCAGGTGCCGGGGGTCGGGGATCACCTCCAGCTTCACGAAGGTGTTGTCCTCCTGCCCCGCCAGGCGCGCCAACTCACGCCCCAGGCGGGCCGTGCGGACCGCCTCCGCCGCAGTGGTGCAGCCCGCAGTGTTGGGGAGCATCCACAGCCGGGACCAGTCAATGGCTTCCACAAGACCCTGGTGGCCAGCCGCGCCACTCTGGACCCGCCGCACAGCCACTGTGACCATGGCGCAACCACTGGCGTCCAGGCTGGCTTGCATGGTTGCCAGATCGGGATATTTTCCTGTCCCCGTCAGCAGGCGGCTGTTGAAGGAGCGCCCGGCAATCCGCAGGGGCTCATCCGCAATGGCGCTGGATAAAGGCAAGACCGTTGATCAGAAGCGTTATGAATCCAGGGTAGACGCCTTGACCTTCTCCAAGCGCTGCAGGCGGCGCTTGGCAATGGCGTTGCCAGCATCTAGGGCCAGCGTTTGCGCGTAGGCTTGGGCCGCTTCTTTCTGCCGTTGCTGCTGCTCCAGCGCATGGCCCAGGTTGTTCAAAGCCACAGGATAGTCCGGCTTGGCCTCCAAGGCCTTGCGGTAGTGGCGGATGGCCTCGCTGTGTTGCTTCTGGGCCGCCAGGGCATAGCCCAAGGCGTTGTGAATGAGCGCTTGCCCCTCCGGGGGCTCCTGGCCAGCCCTTTGGGCCGCTTTGCCGAGGGTAGTCACCGCTTGCGGGAAGAGGCGCTTGCGCAACTGGACCGAGCCCAGTTCATAGAGCTTTACGGGATCCGCAGCCTTGCGGTCACCGATGTTCTGTTGCAGCCGCTGAAGCGTTACTTCGTCACGCCGCACCTTCCATACTTGAACGCCAACGACAGTGCTGAGGATGGCCAACAAGACCACTAGGCCCACCAGATAGAGGGAAGGCAGAGGGGAATTCATGGTGGCTGAAGCTTAGGGTGATTGGATTCAGGGTTGAGCGGCGGCGGCCACGGCGGCAAAGCTGGCGGGATCCAGAACAGCCAACTGGGCCAGCATTTTGCGATTCAGGCGCACGTCCGCCTTTTTCAAGCCGCCGATGAAGGTGCTGTAGCTCAGTCCGTGGCCACGGGCTGCGGCATTGATGCGGGCAATCCACAGACGGCGGAAATCACGTTTGCGGCGGCGGCGATCCCGATAGGCGTTGGTGAGGGCCTTCATCACCCGCTGGTTCGCGGTACGAAACAAGGTGCCGTTGGATCCCACGAAGCCCTTGGCCAGCTTCAAGATCTTTTGGCGGCGTTTGCGGGCAACGTTGCCCCTCCTGGTGCGGCTCATGGACTGAGATTGCTGAGATGACGGAGGACGATGGTGTCAAGTGTGCGGGTTAGCTGCCGTAGGGCAGCATGCTCTGGACCCGATCATGATCCGTGGGGTCCACCGTTACTGAAGTGGCCAGAAAGCGCTTGCGCTTGGAACTTTTATGGCCCAGCAGGTGGTTGCGGAAGGCATGACGACGCTGAAGCTTACCAGTTCCCGTGATCCGGAAACGCTTGGCGGCGGCGCGGCGGGTTTTGAGTTTGGGCATGGTTGAGGTGTTCAACAGAGAGAAAGAATTTTAACCGAACTGATATGGCATGATTGAAGGCCATGGCTTGCCGCCCTTGGGGCAACCGCTACGCAGTTGGAGACTCGAGTTGCCAGGGTGCCCATGAATCCCGTTGCTTGCTGGGAAGGAGGACGGCGCCGCAAAGCGGCCCTGTTTGCAGCCACGTCTCTGTTGCTGGGACTACTTCCCCACTGGCTCCACGGAGGCCCCTGGCCTGCGGTGGTGGCAGCCATCCTGTTGGGGCGCCATATTTTTCCCACAGCGGGACGTCCACCGGAAAGCGACTCGTCCTCAACCCAGGCCTTGTGCTCTTCAACCACCTCGTCCCCCGTTGATGTGCTGGTGGCGGCCAAAAACGAGGCTGCCGTGATTGAGCAGTTGGTCAACAACCTGCTGGCCCTGCGATACGGCGAGGAGCAACTGCAACTATGGATTGTGGATGACGGCAGCGTGGACGGCACAGGAGAGATCCTGGACCGTCTGCAAGAGCAGCACAGCAGTCTTCACGTGATCCACCGTCCCTCCGAAGCCAGGGGGTGGAAATCCGGCGCCCTGAACGCGGTGCTGCCCCATCTGAAGGGGGAGTGGCTTCTGGTGCTGGATGCCGATGCTCAGGTGGATCCCGAACTGCTGGAGCGCTTGAATCCCCTCTTGAAAGACAGCAGCCGTGCGCTTCAACTGCGCAAGGCGGTCCATAACGCGGACTGCAACCTGCTCACCCGGGCTCAAGCCGTTGAGATGGCAGTGGATGCCTTGATTCAACAGGGCCGCATCACCCATCAGGGTTGTGGCGAGTTGCGGGGCAACGGCCAATTCATTCCCCGCCAAACCTTGCTGCGCTGTGGGGGATTCAATGAAGCCACCATCACCGATGACCTGGACCTCACGATGCGGCTCCAGCTTCACGGTGTTCCCATTGCCGTGGTGTGGGATCCACCGGTGGCGGAGGAAGCGGTCAGTTCCATGGGTGCGCTTTGGCGCCAGCATCAGCGCTGGGCGGAAGGGGGATTGCAACGCTTTTTTGACTACTGGCCTGCGCTGCTGAGTTCTCGCCTCAAGCCACGGCTCAAACGGGACGTGCTGGCCTTTTTTCTCCTGCAATACGTTCAGCCGCTGGTGATGGCAGGGGACGTGGTGGGCGCCGTGGTGTGGCGCTCCCCTCCCCTGGCCTGGCCGTTGACCACCATGACCCTCCTGTTCACGGTGACCGCCATGGCCCGCTGTCCACTTGCCAACAGCGGCCCTCCCGTGCCAGCGATCCGCGGCTCCACCGTCTTGATGACCCTGGTGTATGTCCTGCACTGGAGCCTGATTATTCCCTTGGCGACCATGCGCATGGCCCTCAAGCCCAAGCACCGTGTTTGGGACAAGACCCTCCATGGGGGCGTGACTGCCGAGGCTTAGGGAGCATCATTGCCGCTGTCCACCACTTCGCCGTTGAAAAAATTGGCCAGGGTTCTGGCGGTGGCATCCAGTGATGTGCTGGACACCTCAGGCGGCGCTCCCGGGGACGGTTCTCGACGGTTGTGGTGCCGCTCCCAGGGGCTGGTGGCAGGCTGAGGTTGAAGCCTGGGTTGAGGTCTGCCTTGAGAGCCGGCCTGAGGCGGCTTGACTTGAGTCCGTGTTGGGGTCTGTGCTTGGGCTTGGCTCGGAGGTTGAGCCACCCCCTTCTGTAAAGACTTTGGCTGCGATTCCGGTGGGGAGGCTGGGCGTTGGTCACGGTCAGCCTCCACGGAGGCCGCCCCCGTCAGCACCAGATGGGCGGTCTTGCCCAAGGCTGCAGCCACCGCCTGCTCCAACAGCGGGCGCCGGGCTTCGGTCTTCTCCAGCCATATCTGATTGATCTGCACCACCAATTGGGATCCGTCCCAGGACGCCACTTTTCCTTGCTGCCGCAGTATGGGTGAGAAGCGGGGGAACTGCAACTGAAACTGGTCCAGGATGGCTTGCCAGAGCTTGTCCAGCTCCGCTGCTTTGGCCCCATCCTCTGCTGAAGGGAGAGCAGCGGGGAGTGTGACACTAGATCCAGATGCCGGGGTCGTGGATACTGTGGGTGAGACTTGTGGACGCTGAGGCGCCGCTGTGGGCTGACGTGCTGGTGCTGGTGC